>JAAZNR010000279.1 GCA_012798155.1 Thermogutta sp.
GCAATTGGATGCCGCCTATGCCGCCGGCGACGACCAGGCCGTGGGAGAGGCCCTGCAGGAGTTCGACGCGCTCTGCGACGGTCTCAAGCTGGAGCGCGACGATCCCCGCTGGATCGCCGCCGAGCCGGCCCGGGAGTGGTGGACGCGGCGCCGGCAGGAGGCCGAGCAACGCCGGCGGGCCGCTGCGGCGGAGGCTTCCTTGGATCGCGAGCTGGATCGCCCCGGCACCTTGGAACAGGTTGTCAAGCTGCATGACGCCGCCACGACGGGAGGACGAAGCCTGCCGATCGAGCTGGAGCGACGCTACCGGTTGATCGTGGGGCGGCTGGCCGCGGCGCAGCGTCACGCGCATCAGTTGCGCCTGGTGATCGCCGGCGGCGTGGCGCTGGTGCTGCTGATCCTTGTGGTCGCGGCAGCGTGGCTGATGATGCGTTACAGGGATCGAACGGAAATTGCGCGAAGCGTGGATGAATTCATCGCTAAAAACGAGTTGCAAGCCGCCGACGATTTCGTGGCCCGCTTGAAAGAAGATCGGCCCACCGTCCTCCAATCCGCCGCGGTACAAGCTGCTTTGGCGCGCTTGAAGGACGCCCACGACAAGGAAGACGCACGGCTGCGGGAATTCCGAGCCTTGGTCGATCGGATCGAGGAACGGCTTGCGACCGCGGACGGCAGCCCTTCGAAAAATCACGTGCAACAACTGACCGCGCTTGCCCGAACCGATGGGGAGAAACTCGAGGCGCAGCGGGTGGCCGACCGCGCCGAGGAGCGATGGCGCGAGCTGGAACGCCTCGCACGTGACCGATGGAGGGAACGGCTCACCGACGTTACGGAAAAGATGCGCCGGCTGGAGGCGAAGGATATCTCATTGGTAGAGGCGGAGGAAGTCGCCGAGGTGGACGCGGCGCTCCGGGAATTGACTCGCGATACCACGGTCCCGGAAGAGCTGACGGCATCCGCCTCCCCTTTGCTGGCCCGGCTGACCGTCATCAAGAGCAGCCGCGAGAAGTTCGAGCAAGACCGGCAACGAGTGCAACCCTTGATCAGTGCGATGGAACGGAGGGGGGCGTTCGAGGCCTCCCTCCGGGAGCTTGCGCGAGACGAGAAGAATCGATTCGCCGCGGAGTGCGCAAAGACGGCCGACGCCTTGCCGTGGGACGCCGTCGATGCCTGGAACAGCTTGGCTGAGCTTTGGAATTCCCGCCGCGGAGACCTCGATCCCGATTCGGCCGCGCGCTTGATTGCGGAGGTCAAGAAAACCGGTTATCCGGCCGTGGAAAACGATGAGTGGAGCGAGTTCCTTCGCTCGCGATGGCTGCGCTATTTGGAGGCGGCCGCGCGGCGCGACGCGGCGGCCATGCAGTCGATTCTGAAACCGTGGGAGGCCCTGATCGTCAAGCAGACTTATCGCTATTGCGAATTGGCGGACGGCCGGGAGACGATCCTCTATTCTCTGGAGGACGCGCGAGCCAAGCTCTCGGCGGCGATGGTGGGCATTCCCGCATTGGTGACCGACGACCCCTTCCGTGAGACCGAGACAGCGGCGTCGGAGGCGAGGACCGTTTCGGGACCCGCCGTCATTTTCGCCGACGTCAGTCCGCAACGCCGTCTCCGCGAGGAGTTGCAAGCTTCCTTGCGAGAGCTGTGCACCTCGCCCGGCAAGCTGGAAAGGCTTGCTTGCGACCTGCTCGTGAATATGATCCGGGACCGGGAGAAGGCGAAAGAGGACTGGGCATCGGCCGCCCGATCGCCCCGCGATGCACCGCCGTCCGTCCGGCTCCCCCTCCGCGTGCCGGTCAACGACTATATCTTCGCGCGATTGTTCGCGGACACCGTCACGGCGGTGTCCGCGCTTAGCCCCATATTCGCCGAGCACTGGGAACCGGCCGTTAAAGAGCTGAAGGCCCAACTCCCGCAGTGCGCGAAGGACTGGATGCTGTATGAACCTCATTGGGTGAGCGACCCGAATACGCCCGGCCCGACGATCCCGCTGCGAATCCCGTCGCTGCAAAAAGCCGAGGCGACGGCGGCGGCCGTGGCGCAATCGCTGCAAGAGATTCAACGCCCCCTGCCGATGCTTCGCTGGGTCGGATTCGTGTATTACGTGGATGACGGCTCCCCGGCCCCGCGATTCCACGGTCTGAACGATGCGCTCCGTCCGAACACGATCCTGGTCGGCGTGCCGTCGCCGTCGTCTTCCGGTCCCGACGTTCGGGCCATTCGGGTCATCGCTGTGGTCGATGAGGCGCGGAGCTTGAAATGGCAGTATGGGTCCGTGCCCTTCGGTACGCCCGTCTTTGCGTGGGAAAATGCGTCGGTACCGTCCGGAAAGTGACCGGAAGGAAAGGACGAGGAGCGATTGCAGGAAAGTATGTGTGCCGTGCACGGCGTCGTGATTTACGGTTCGCCACGTTCGTTATTGCCGGTGATCTATCCGCACTATCCGCAAGTCGAGTGAGCTGCACAGGAGCTATCGCATGTCGGCGCAGGGAACCTATCACATCCGCATTCGAGGCAATGTGTTGGGGCCGTTTCGCCGCGAGCAAGTATTGAAGATGATCGAGCGTGGGCAGTTGACGCGGAGGCACGAGGTTTCGTGCGACGGTTCGGATTGGCAGCCCGCCGGCGAGTTTGCCGAACTCTTCCCGCCGGAGGCCGCTCCTGCGGAGACGCAGGCGAGAGCGGTGACTTTGGATGTCCTCCTGCAAGCGGCTGATGCGATGCCCGCGCAGCTAGGCCCGGAGGTCGTTTGGTATTACGAACGGGACGGCAACCAGAACGGCCCCGTACCGGCCTCGCAGCTCGCGCAATTGATCGCGAATGGGGTCGTCGGCCCCGATAATCGCGTCTGGCGGGACGGCATGGGCGATTGGCAACCGGTGTACGCCACGGAATTGGC
>JAAZNR010000280.1 GCA_012798155.1 Thermogutta sp.
CCCCAACGCGCCGGCGACGGTCGCGCTTGCAATTCTTTCCCCATCCTCTCCACGCCGGCACGCCGCTCACCCCGACGAAGGACTGCGCCGCCGGCTGGACACCTGCTGGACCAACTTCTCGAATTCGGACGGATCGAGGTACTGGTTCACCAGCCGTCGGACCTCGTTGAACATCTTGTCCACTTGTTGCCGGGCGGTCGGTTCCGGGCAATAGATGCGCTGCTGCAACTGCATGATTTCGCTGGAAAAGACCTCTCGCGACTTCAGCCTCCGCACTTGATCCAGCAGATCGGCGGCCTCATCCCATTTTTCCTCGGCCACCCTCGCGCGGACCTTGGCCAGCAGTACCGTCCGCTGAATGACCAGATCCACGAGTTCATCTTGAATGCCGCGGAGGGCGGCCTCGGCCTCCAGGCGGGGATCGTCGTCCGGGAGCGCGACCGCCGCTTCCGAGACGATGCCGGGCACCAGGGGGAGCTTGGCCACCAAGCGGCTGCCGTGCTTGATCGCCAGCATGAGGGGCGTCCCCTCGCGGTCGGTGACGGACAGGCGTCCGTCCCAATCGGTGCGGCCCAGCCAGCGGAGCGTTTCCTCCGCGGGCGTCTTGGCGAACACATCGTAGTCGGCCAGGGGTTTTTTGCGTTCATCTCGCGACGTGAGTTTCAAGACGGTCTCCCCGCCCGGCGGGCGCTGCCCCCAGGCCAGCAGTTCCACCCGGCCGCGGCGTCGAGCCGTGAGGGGATTCCGCACGCCGGAGATGACTTCGCAGGGAATCCCCGCCCCGTCGTCGCGGGCTTGCGGAAGCAACAGCGTCCAAGGCAGCGTGAGGACCGCCCTGGCGTTGCCGTCTCGATCCTCGTATCGGGCCAGCACATGGTAGACGGGGGTCCGTTCTTCTCGCTCCGCCCGATCCTGCGGCGCGGCGAGAGCCACGCCCCGCTGGTGCAGCCGAACGCCGCCGTCCTCCAATATCTGGACGGCGGCCAAGGGGACATGACTCGCCAGGACCGCGCTCAGGACGGCCTCGGGAACGGCCGACTCATGGGGAACCGCCGTGCGGGCCAACGGCCCCCAGCGCTCGGCTCGCACGTCCCATTGCCGCGCCGCCACGCAGAGGCCGTCATCCGCCGTCCCGAGACTCACTACGACAATCTTGTCGGCGGTTTTGAGTCTCCGCCATTCCGTCGGCAAGTCGTCGGGTGGAAGGGCCGGAAGGTCCGGCAACAATCGCCTGCCCGCCTCCTCGGAAATCGCCGATACGCGGGATTCCCAGCTCGCGCCCAGCCGGTATTCCAGCCGCGATTGCAAATCGGACGCCAGCCGGACCGCGTCGGCGGCGCTCAGCTCCGGGCAGCCCTCCGCCGCCAGGTAGATCTCGACGCGATAGGGAGTCCATTCCCAAAGGGACTCGGCCATCACGGGGGAGCGAAAAGGAGTCTCGGCGAATCCGCCCGAAAAGGTCCCTATACAGGCCGCGATTGCGATCAACCATCTCGGGCGGGAAACATGCCGCCCCGCGCTCCATCGCCCCCCGGCGTGCCGCCTTCCAGTTTGCATCCTTCCTCGATCGCCGAGCGCGGCCGGACGGGGCAGTCCCGGCGACGGACGCCGGATGGCGCCGCGGCTTCGCCTTGGCCGTCCCATCATCTCGCATCCCGATGTCCGCCGCATGTCACGCAATCCCTCATGCCCTTTGGGCGATTGTTCTCACGGCCTGGGTACGACGCGCCATTGTTCCACGTCTTGATACAACACCGCCGGCCGTGGGGGAACCGCCTCGATCCCTTTGCGTATCGCGAAATAGTCCGCCAATTGGTAGAGCGGCAAGATCGCCACATCGTCGTGCACGGCACGATGCACGGCCCGCAATCGGGCCGATGTTTCGGGCCAGTCGGCGGCCTCCGTTAGGCGGTCCAGGCTGAGCGCCACATAGGGGCTGAGTCGGCCGTCGAACATGGGCAAGGAAAACAATCGAAAGACGTCCCCCACCGGCTCCCACACGGCCGCCTCGACATACATCACATCCCAAGCCTCGGAGGCGGGCGTCGAGTCGCCGGGACGCGCTTCGATCAAACGTACCTCCAATCCCAACAACCGCCACTGCCGCGCGATCTCCCGGCAGGCCTCGCGGGCGATTTCGTGGGGAGGCAAACACAAAATGAGGGCATTGCCCTCCGGCATCGGGCGGCCCTGCTTGCGGGCGGCATCCCGTGCCTGAGCCGCCGCTACTTGCAACAGAGCCAGGGCCGTGGTGGGCTGATACGGCCGCGGCTCGATACCGTCGTCATAGGCATAGCCCAACGGGTCGGCCCGCTTGACGCCCACGGGAAACGGGCCGCTGACGACGCGGCACCCTTCCTCGGACCGACCGTCCAAGAGCATCCGCAGAATCCGCTCGCGATCCGTGCCCAGCAGGAGTGCCCGGCGAAAATCCCGGTCGGCGGGGAGAGGGCGGCTGAGGTTGGGGATCAGCATGTGCACAAGCGGCGCGGCGTATTCCCGGATTTCCAAGTCCGCCCGGCCCTCCAGCAACCCGCGTTCCCATGGGTTGATGCGATCGACGGCGTCCAAATCACCCCGAAGCAGCGCCGCCAAGGCGTTGCGGCCTCGGGCAAAAACCACTTCATCGATCTCGGCCGGCCGCCCCGGCGTCCGCTCATCGTAGGCGTCGTTGGCGAAAAAGACCGCAACCTCGGATCCCGAATCCGCGGTCGACGCCGGATCGAGGACATACGGCCCGATCATGGCAAGCGTCTCAGCCGCTGCGGCCGCTCCAGCCGCTGCGGGCGCTCCGTCTCCCGACAAGCGCGGGGAGTCGCCTTCGCCCCCCTCGGATCGCGTGGACGCCGCGACAGTCTGCGGTTCTCCCATCGCCGACCAACGGCAGACGACGGCATGCCGCAAGAAGACCTCGGGACGAACATGGGGACGGCGCAATCGCACAACCAGCTCGCCTTGCGGCCCGGAGACCAGCTCTTGCGAAAGAGCGGCCCAGGGCCAAAAGAAACGGCCGTCGCGGGCGTCGCCCATGCTCCAAAAAAGCTCGGCCAAGTCGGAGGCCGCCGGGGTAGAGCGCATCGCCTTGCGATCCGACCCGGTCACGGTGAAGACGAGCCGCCGCCCCAGGTCTTCACTCCGCATGGCGTGAAAGGGGGTCGCATAGATGCCGCCCTCGGGGCCGGCACCGGTCCACTCCGCCCAGCAGCGTGTCAGCAATCGTCCGCTTCGGCGAGCCGACCAATCCGTGAGGGAGGCCGGATCGAGATCGCCCTGGGCGAGCGTTACTCCGACCCTTAACCGCGGATAGGCCGTCTGCACGCGACGCAGGCACTCCGCCGCGCCAGGTAATTGCGGCCAGACCGCCGTCATGCGGCGTGCCGAGAGGTCGGCTTTGCGAAAGTCGCCCTGCTGCAAGGCCGCTTCCGTCTCCGCGAGGAGCGACGCCGCCTCCGCCTGGAATTGCGCACGGCGAGTCGCGACCACGGGGTGTTCCGGAAACAACGTCGCCAGGCCGTCCACGAGCTGCCGAGCCGCCGCGTAGTCCCCGCCTGTTAAATAGCGATCGACCAGCCCGTCCACGGCCCGCCCGGCGGCTTCGCTCAATCCCGGGTAGTCCCGGTTCTCGGCGAAGAGATTGCGGAGGTTCCCGTAGGCGCGATCGAATCGCTCTTGGTCGATCGATGCGGCCGCCTCTTCGAACCAAAACTGCTGCCGCAGGGCGTCCAAACCCTCGACTTTGGGATAGTTGGCGTGCAAATACTCGATGTAGTCCCAAGCCGCGGCGAAGTTTTTCTGCTCGATCAGCCGCCGGGCTTCCTCCACCAAGATTTCCTCGAACAATTGAATGCGAACGATCTGCGGCCAAGCGGCGCGAAAACGCTCGCCCGGCCGGTCGAATAGCTCGACCTCCAGAAATCCCGATCGCGGCAAGGGAGAGGGCGCCTTGCGATCCGGAAAGGGCAGCGGCGAAACCTTGAGGACGGCATTATCGTTCGCGGCGTCGAGAAAAACCAAATCGTGGGGCGGTTGCTCATAGAGCGGAAGATTGGATGGCGGGGAATCGGCCGGCCTCGTCTCTTCCGCGCACGCCGGCCCGTTGATAATTCCGATCAGCGCCAGGGCGGCAGCCAGGCAGACCCCGGGCCGTCGCTCCGCGCGGAGCCGGCCAAGCTCTCTCCGGGCCGATAGCAAGCCTCTGATCGTCACGTTCAAGCTCTCGTATTTCGGGGCGCCGCCTCGCCCAAATCGCCGCGCCCGCGCCGGCCGCGATTTATCCGGGCCGGCTCTCCGGGTTCGCGCACGTCACGGTTGAGCGGCGGCGAGCCGGTCCAATCGCATACGGACGGCCCGGCCGTCCCGCAGCCCAACCATCGCCCAGTCTTGCCAAACACCGGGACCGGCAACCGGCACTCCGTCCAAGGTTACCCGGTCCACGATCGTCCCCTGTTCGGGTTCCAGCAACAGCAGCTCGCCGCAGATCGAGGCCGCTAGCAGGTGATTCCGCCATGCGACGGGCGGCCCCACCCAGGGCATGTCTCCGGCGGGTCTGCGACCGGCGGGCGCAGGTCGATCATCCCAGGCGAGAAGATCCCCTTTTGCGGTCCCCAACCACACGCGTTCCCCCACGGAAAACGGCCCCCAGACCGGGCGCTCGTCCACGGTCTCGCGCAGCGCCGCTTGGCCGGTTTGCAAATTCACGGCTGTGAGCCGCCGTCCCGCATCCATGGCGAAAAGGTGAGTCTTCAAGACCGCCGCCGGCGGAATGAGCGCCGCCTGCAAGGGGATTTCGTGTTCCACCGTCCAGCCGCCGTTTTTGGCGGACAGCAGCCAAAGCCGGCCGTCCTCTCGCGCCGCCGCCACGCGATTCTCCGGCAAAGCGAGGAGCATGGTCCAGAGCACCGACTTGCCGGGAGTCACCGGCGTCTGATAGGGGTCTCCCAACAATCGACCGGCCGCCCAATCGATCCGGGCCAGCGAGCCGTTGCGCAACGGAACCACCACTTCACGACCCAGCCGGGCGATAGGACCGGCGACCTCCATCGGCAAGGGCACCCGGCGGACCTTCCACGAGGCCCCGTCGGCTTCCCGGATTTCGATCTCTCGACGGCCCTCGGCTGCCGCGGCCTCGATCCCCGGCGCGGGGAGCGGCACGCGATGAAGCGTACGGCTGAGCTGAGGTTGAGATACTTTACGGCTTGGCTGAGGTTGAGCTGCCGGATGGTTTGGCTCAGGTTGAGATGCCGTACGGTTTGGCTCAGGTTGAGGTAATGCATCCGCCGGGTCCTCTGCCCGGGGCGTTGCCAAGCGGACGGGCGTCGATGTGGAGGCCCCCGCATCGATCTCCAGCGGAAGGAGGCAGACCGAGCCGCCGACCGTGCTTGCCCGCAGCGCACCGTCCTCCGGTCTCGGGGGAAGGGGCAGGGGATCGGCCAGTCGCGTCTCCCAGTAGAACGAGCCGTCCTTGACGGAAACCGCGGCGGCGAAGACTCCGGCTTGCCCCGCCCGGCGATAGACATGAAAGACGGCGTCGCCCACGATCCGCGGCGGCTGGATGACGGGCATGTTTTCGGCGGCCACCCATTGCGGCACGATCCGACCTGCGGCGGCCTGAAGATCGAATCGCGTCAGGGCCGTATCTGCAGCCAAGAGGATCCCCGCTTCCAAGAGCACGTAGCGCGGCACCTCCCAATCCGTTCCCCCGGACTTGGGCGAGGCGGTTTTGCCCTCGGCTATGCGAACTAGAGGCGTTTTCGGATCGCCGCGCAACTCGAACACCATGACGTCGGCATCGGCCGTTTCGAGGAGCAGCCGATTGCCCGCCACTTGCAACGGCCCCCCTAAGCGACCGACCGGCGCAAGCTGCTGCACCGGCTCGGCGCCGCTCTCGCCGTTCCACCGCCAAACCGCAATCCGCGCGGCGTCGTTGCTCAAGACTTCGGGAAGCAAGAGGTAGCGATCCATGGCGACGGGCGGCAGGACCAGGGCCCCCCGGTCGTGGCCGGTGTAAATCACCCCCTCCGTCTTGCGCCCGGACTCGCTCAAAACAAAGGTGTACGAATGCTCGGCGGCGGCGAACCACAGGGGACCCAAGGCATCGCCTTGCGGCAAGGAGACGGCGGGAGGCAGCCGGACGGCCACGGGAAACCGGATCGCCCGCAAACCCTCGCCCGTCGCCGCATCCACGACAAACCAACCCGAATCCGCCCCGCCGACCAGGATCGCGTCGCCGATGAGGCGCGGTCCCCAAGCGGTTTCGCCGGGCATCTTGATCGCGCGGAGTTCCTTGCCGGTTGCCAACTCGACCCAAACCAGCGCGTGGCGGCGGTGATCGAGGAGCACGGCGGACCGCACGCCCGACGCCTCGACCTGCGGCAACTCCGCCGGCGGCAGGCCGTTCGGCGGCGCGCCGCCCACGTAACGCTGCCACACCAGTTGCCCGGTCGCGGCCGCCAGACAAAAGACGCACCCTTCGGCCTCCATGAGGAGGAATTGATCTTCCGCCACCGGCGCCCGGCCCTCGCGAAGGAGGGCGAAGAAGGCGGTTTCCTGCACCTTTTCGTCCCGGTCGGTCTCCACCGGCGGCGCCGAAGGAATATCCTCCCGTACGACGCCGTCACGCAACGAGCCGCACATCTCGGACATTTCGGCCGCCAATTCTTCGTCGTCGGCCAACTGGGGGAATTGGCGGACGAGCCGCCTGCGGATTTCGTAGGCCTCGTCGGCCGCGCCGCGAGCACGCGCCTCGCGAATCTTGCCGAGGGCCGCCGTCCGCTCCTGGTTCAACGCGATGCGCCGTCGCGCCAATTGCAGCGTGTTTTCGATATCCGCGATCTTTTTGCCGGGCCGACTTTCCCGGGGCACATAGCGCCGAATCGCGGATAAGACCTGCTCCGCGGCCTCGATCCTCGCCTCATCCGCGCGCTCAAAAGCCGAGGCCGCCAAGCCCTCGCCGATCTGCGGGAGGACGGCCGTCAATTCGGCGTCCGCCTCGGGGTGAAAGTCCGGCAATACGGCGATCTCTTCCAAGACGCGGCGGGTGTTTTGCCAAACTTCCAACCAGTCGCCGCTCAGGGTTTGCCGTATCTGCGCCAACCCCACCCTCACCCGGGTAACGCCGGCTTGCGGATGTTTTGGGAAGTCTTTGAGAAAGCGTTGATACTTATGGATCGCCTGCGTGTACGATCCCGCGCGATAGTCGGCCTCGGCCTCCGCCAACAATTCGTCGCCGCTCCGCCGATTGAGCGAGAAGAGGACGATCACGCCCACGAAAATCAGCAGCAGCAAGGCCCCGCCGCCGAGGAGCAACAGGGGCGAATCCCACCGGTTGCGCCGCCGCGGCAAAGAGGCGAAGGGGTCGGCGAGAGGCGGGGGCCCCGTGGGTACCGATCCGCCGGGGAAGCCCAAGTCCTCGAAAAGATTCTCGGGGCCGGCTGGAACGGAGGCGTCCAAACCTTGCGAAGCCCCCCCGGCGACGCCGTAGGTTGCCTGGGGGCCGGCGGCCGGCTGCTTTTTCGCCGCCGCAGCGGGGGCTTCACCCCCGGTTTGTTCGCGGGAACCGGCCCCCCGTCCGGTTTTCTTTTTGGAAGGAGTGCCAAAGAGGTCATCCGCCTCCTCCAGCGGGGCCAGCTCCAGACCCTCGTCCTCGCCCGCCGATGCACGGTCGTCGTCCGTCTTTTTTGTCAGCGGCTCGACCTTCTTCAAGACGATCGGCTCGGGGTGGTGACGTTGCGTCTTTTCCGCATGTGCCTGTTCCACGGCCGCCATCAATCGCTGCGCCAGCAACCGCGAGAGATAACCTTGATCCACGAGAATCTTGGCCGCCATCGCCGCGGAGAGGGGCTTGGGCGAGCGCGACGCCTCGGCCGCCCGATTGCGCAACTCCTGAATCACCTCGGGCGGCACGAGGTCGCGTTCTTGCAACAAATTGAGCAGTTCTTCAGCGGGAATCATGCAACGTCAGTCCGGGACCAACGGGACCAATCAGTGCCCTCTCGCGTACCGCCTTTTCGTCCGCGCCGCCGGCGGAAATAGCTTCGCCGCCGGGCGGAAGCGCCGCGCCGTCAAAACTCCGTATCCTCCACGGTCGCCAAGCGGATGCGTTCCATGCCCACGGCATTCCCGGCGTCCAAGGCCCGCACGACGGTCTCGTGCCGGCAAGCCGGATCGGCCAGAACCAACATCCCGGAGCGGCCCGCCTGCCCCCTCGCATCCCCATTCCGCGCCTCTCGCAACTTCGTAAGCAAGTCTTGTTCGCTGGGGGCGTCCTGCCCCTCCACGGTGACCACGTCCTCCCGGTCGATCCGGACAATGACGAAATCGTTTTCGTTCTCCAATTCCTCCAGGGTTTGGGATTGGGCCGTTTCGTCTTTGGGATCGGGAGGCGGGACCTCCAGCGACTTCTGAAGACTGAACGCCGCCGTCATCATAAAGAAGATGAGAAGCTGGAATACCACATCCACCATGGGAGTCATATCCATGACCTCCTCCGGCGGTTCCATGCGAGGAAAGGCCACGACTTCCGTGCCGGCGTCATCATCCGGGTCGCGCGGTTGCGGCTTCGCCGCACGCGAGACCGCGCCCGCTCCACTCCCGGCCGGCGATCCCGACAAATCGCCCCGGCAGATCGGACAGACCATCCGCGATCCGGCGGGCATCTCGGGGATCGTAATCTCCTGACCGCAATGGGGACAGCGAATCTTCACCATGTTCTACGTTGTTCTACGTTCTATTTTGCCGTCGCCGGCCGCTCCGCGCCGCCAGGCGTACCCATTTCCGTCGATTCTGCCGGTGCTTCGCATTCCACAGATCGGCAATGACGCAGTGATCATTCCCGCTCCAGGACGCCGATGTACAGTTTCACGCCCTCCACCTGGGCGACATCCTCCATGATCCGGGCCACCTCGCGATGCCGCAACGATCTTTCGGCCTTGATCAGCACGTTCGACTTTCCGCTCTGCAAGGCATTCGTAACGGCCTGCCGAATCAGCTCTCGCTGCGTTTCCGGGTCGTCCGGGAGCGGTTCGCCGACCTTGCCGTCGGCCGGATACACGGCGGGAGGGACGTTCGGCCCGCGATCCGCCACCGTGATCACCAGCGAACCTTGCACGCCCACCCCTTTGCCGAACTTGGCCGGCGGCAGGTCCACGGCCGTGGCGGTCTCCACCGTCGCCGAGACGAGAAAGAAGATCAGCAGCAGGAACGTCACGTCGATCATGGGAGTGATGTCGAGATCGGCCTCTTCACGCTTGGGGCGACGAAACACGATGACCTCGCCCGCGTCGCCGGGCAAAGCCACGGACAAACGTTCGTCGTTCCGGCTCATTCGCGATTCCTCCTCGGCGGCCGCGGAAGCCCCGCCGTTGATCCCGTTTCCCCCGCTTGGCAACGGGCCGGCCGCGGCATCCCCGTCACGACAAATCCGACCGAAAGACCCGTTCCGCCGACCCGCCCGGCGGCGGGAGGGGGATCTCGCTCCGCACGCCCACGCTCCGCAGAATCTCCAGCAACCGGGTAAGCCCGGAACCGACCAAATCCTCCAACTGCCGAATGCGCGTGGTGACGGAGGCCGTGCAAAGCACCAGAGGAATCGCGATCGCCAATCCGATCGCCGTGGTCACCAGCGCCAAGCTGATATCATCCGCCAATTGCGTGGGATCCACCTTTTCTCCGCCCGATAGTTTGGCGAAGGCTCCCATCATACCCAAGACCGTTCCGAAGAGGCCCAACATCGGGGCGCTCTTGATCACGGTGTAAATCCACGAGAGGCGATAGTCCAACTCCCCCAGCACATCCCGCTGGAACCGCTCCATCAACATGGTGCGGAGCCGTTGCAGCCCCAGCCTCCGGTTGAGCACGGCCAGGCGGACGAGCTGCGGCAACGCCCGCCCGTCGCTCTCGCATTCCGCGATCACGCGATCGAACTCTTGCCGCTGGAGCATCTCTTCCACGCGGCTGAGGAACTCCTCCTGCGCGGCCTCGGAGCGAAACCGCGTCTGGGAGATGCGCCGCAGGACCATCACCACGCAGAACGCCCCCCACACCGCCACCAGGGCCAAGGCCGCGTAGTCCGCGTTTCCCAGATAGTATGTAACGCTCGTCAAATCCAGCTTCATGATCTTGCTCGACGGATTCCTGCCGGGTTAAGGTCTCGCAATTGAGGCTTTAGCGATAGGTTTGCTCCAGCACGAAAAAGGCATAACCGTTCCCTTGCGGGCGGATGCCGAACCGGGTGCGGAGGATTTGATCCGCCTTGGCGCCGGCGTGCGCCCGCTCCAGCGCCGCGAGTTGCGCCTCCAGTTCCGGGGGGAGGAATTTGAGGATGATGCGCCGGCCCGCATCCACGCCCGCCTTGGCGAGCAATTGCCGGTCCGCTTCCTGCAATTCCCCTTGTCGCCAGGTCAAATAGAACCGCTTTTCCGCCTCGGCCGGCCCATCGCGGACCACCGGCGACGGGGAAGAAAGCTGAGAAACATAACGGACTTGGTTTCCCGGCAACAATACCCCCAACTCGATTTTGAAAAAATCGAGCTGCCGGGCATAGGTATCCAAGGTATTTCCCTTGTCGAACATCAATTCCCATCGCCGGGGCGTGCCGGAGCCGCCGGTACCTCCGCCGCCGCGGACCGGGTCGCCTTTGGGCCCGCCCCGCTGCGTGGAGTTCGGGTCCGCGATAAGGGGGTTGTCCAAATCCGCCAATTTGGCCGCCACGATGTCGCTCACCGAGGCCAGGCTGTCTTGCAGCACGGGGTCCTCCAATTCCTCCTCTTGGCCCGGATTGTCGGTCTCCACTTGCAGATCATCCCCCAGCGGCGCTCCGCCGGTACCGATTGCCTGGAGCTGAACGGGTACGGCCGCCTGCGTGCCGCGGCTCCTGCCCGTCCACCAGATGATGATGAGCGCCAGCACGCAGAGTCCGACCACCACCAACAGCGACAGAACCGCTCCCACAGCGCGATCGAAGGCCGAGACGCGAAGCTGGTAGCCCGCGTCCTCCCAAGGGCGAACCTGCAATTCCGACGAATCGCTCACCACCTCATCGCACCCTCATCCGGCCGTCCGCATCCGCTCGGTATTCATGCCTCCCTATTATTCATGCCTCCGTATTCATGCCGCGGCGCAGGATCGCCGAACTGACCGGCTTGCAGGACCCTCTCCGTCCGACATCAGCGGTCGAATATCAGCGGTCGAATTCCGCGTCGGGCGCGATGGCCAGATACCATTGTTTCCACTCACGGATGCGGACCTGCCGCTGCGTATCATCGAAGCCGGCAGCGAGTCCCTCGTCCGCCCGCCGCGTCAACCGACGCAAGGCCCGATCGGCGGCCAGGGCCACGTCCGGGTCGGGGTCGGCCAGGGCGTCGATGAGGACGGGCGCCAAAGTCAAGTCATCCCCGTTCCCCAAGGCTGCAATGGCCGCCAGCTTCGCCTCTCGCGAGTCGCCGCCGGCCAACCGCCGCAAGGCCTCGGCGTTCTTCGCCACGAACAGGCGCGCCTCGTCCCGAGGCATGGCCTGCAAGGCTTCCAGGGCCGCCGCTGCCCGTTCGGTATCGGGCGACTCCAGCACCGCCGTCAGCTCTTCCACCGAGATCCGCAGCGGCAGGGCCACGACTTGCCCATTCTTGACGATGGCCGAGTCGGTGTCCCTGGGCAGCCCGCGACCGCCCACCAGGATCCCGGCCCCGAAGTCCCGCACCCTTTCCACGCTTTGTTGGGTGGAACGAACGAGAAACAGAATCCCGAACGCCGTGTCACAGACGGTTCCGCACTGATGGTTCCAGCTCCCATCGGCGGCTTGGGTCTTCAGCAAATAATCTACACCCAAATCGTACCACGGGATGCGTTCCTCCGCCTTCCCTTCCACCAACTGCCGAAACGTGAAATATCGCTCCACGGAGTAGATGTAGTAGTAGTTATACATTCCCGAGGGCATTTGGAAGCTGCGTTCGATGTACGCATTGCCGCGTTGGATCGTTCCTTGCAGCGCCGCCGCAGAAATCGCCGGCCGGAGCCGTCCCGCCGATCGCTCCTCCTCGATCCTTTGCAGGGCGGGCGGCAAGCCCTCGTCCTCATCGGCGGAAAGTCGCCGCATGCCGGCCAGCGACGCCAGCACGTATACGCTCGACATGCCGGCGATCCCCATGCCGATCCGCACGCCCGACTGCGGGATCAATTGCCCGCTAGGACTCACCTGCCCCTGATACGCATAACCGCCGCCGGGGTCCTGCGTGCGAATCAACCAGTCGGCGACCTTATTC
>JAAZNR010000281.1 GCA_012798155.1 Thermogutta sp.
CCCACGTCCATGTCGCTGGCGGTGCTGAAGTCGAACCGGACACGCAGGTTGTCCTGACCGGCGAACTGGCTGAGATCCAATCGGGCCTGACGCCAATTCCCTCCCAGGTCGATGACCTCTCGGATGTACCCGCCGTACGGCCCTTGGTCGCGACTCGGAGCGATAAGACTGGCGTCGTTGAGGTCCGTATTGGTAGCCAACAGCGTCCAATCGGCGCCGTCGTTGGAGATGAAGACGCGGGCGCCGTCGAAATCGCTGCTGTTTTCGGTATCCGCGAAATAGTTGAAATAGAGCGTGGGCTTGTCCGCTTCGCTGTATCCCGCCAGGCTGAACGTGCCGCTGGTCAGGCTACCGTGGGCACCGCCCGGCAGGTTGTAGGTCATCAGCCGGCTGCCGTCACTACCGCGATCGGTGGTGAAATTGATGGCACCGGGCTGAGATTGATTAGCATAACCATCGATGGGGTTGTCCAGCCCGAAATAATAACTTCGGTTCCCCTCCAACAGCGGATTGTAGCCTTCCGCGGGGACGCGGCTGGCATCGTACGTTTGGTAGATGCCGTGCCCTTGATCGTTCTTTCGGCTCTCGGTCCAGTGCCACAGGTTGTAGTCGATGGGCGAGAAGTCGATCCCGTAAATAGTCCCCACCGTGGCCGGGTTGACGCTGCTCGCCCCGTCCAGAAAGACGCCCAAGAGATCGCCCGTGGCCTTCAAGGGGTCGCGCGACGCGCTCAAGGCGTAGACGTTTCCCGCCATGTCGGACGCGAAAAGGGTCTCGGCGTACTTCCCGCCTTCGGCGTTCTGCGGACCGGTCGCCAACCCCGAGAAGGCGATGGGTTGGCCGGTGGTCGGATTGACGACTTGGCCGATGTAGTGGAGCTGCGGCCCTGCGCCGGGAACACGGGTGAAGTACCGCGGTCCGCTCTGCGGATCGACCGGTGTGAAACCCCACGAACCGCCGTTGGCGTGCGCGGTGACGTTGGTAATGTAATACAGTCCGCCGGCATCCGAAACGGCGTACAGCGTACTTCCGATATAAGCCATGCCGGTGATGTTACCGCCCACCCCCTCGCCCGCGAAATCGAGCTGGGGAGCGGGGGCGGTGAAGACGGGACTCCCCGAAAAAACACCGTGCAGTTGCACCGTCGCGCCGTAGACAGTCGCTACTACCGTGAACGGATCGCTATTGATGGCGGCTTCCATCGCTTGGGCGACTTGCTGTGCCGTGTAGCCCGCCCCGATCGGGACGCGAACGCGTCCCGCCGTTACGCCGTGGGTGCCCGCGATCTGCGTTAGCGGCGCCGTGGAAGTAAACGATTCGGCGTTGAGGAAGGTAAGGCGGTCGCCCGGACTGTTGGGGTTGGCCACGGTCGTGGATCGAAATGCGTAGCTTGCGTCGATACGGTCCGCCGCCGGAAAGACCAGGTTCTGGCTGGCATCGACGATCGATTCGATCTGTTGGCCGAGCTGTTGCGACGTCCATGTCTCCTCGAAGGAAATCGGAATCCGCCCAAAGCTCACACCGTGGGTGCCTTGGATCGCCACCTGGGCCGGATCGCTCGTGGCGGGCGGAGTGATTTGCGAATCGTTGACCAGCGTGACACGATTGTTCGCGGAAGTTGCGACCACCGTGAACGCACCCTGGGCATTGATGGCGTTGACCAAGGCGTCGGCCAGGATCGTGCCCGTGTCGCCGTTATTGAAGCCGATACGGACGTGGCCGTTGTTCGTCAACGCATTGTTGTTGTCGAATTCGAAGGTCACGGAGGCGTTGCCGCCGCCGGGCGCGGTCCCGAAGATGGTGACCGTCACGCCGTCGAGCGAAGGGCCCGCGGAAGCCGGGAGGACGACCACCGGCCCGCTGTCGAATTCGAACGTGGAGGTCTGTCCGTTATTGACGTTGACGAGACTGAAGGTCTGCCCGTCGCGAAAGGCCGTCGCGCCCTGGGGATCGATTTGGACGTCAAGTCCCAGATCGAATTCGAATTCCACCTTAACGGGAGGGTCGGCGTCATCCGTCACGGAGAACCAATCGCCGTCGGCAAAGTCGCGCGGTTGGACTCCGCTGCCGGAGTAGATAGGCTCGGTCTGGGAGGCGGGGTTGGCGATCAGGGTCGGCGCGGTAAACAGTTGCCCGACCGGCACGATATTGCTGAATAGGCGATCCCCGGACGCCCGCACTCCCTGATTGATGAGGTAGTGATTGATGGCCGTGCCTGACGGCGACAGAATCCACACCAAGTTCTGTCCCGAGGTAATGCCCGCGACGCCGCCCAGATCGGGGTTCGGCACGTTGCCCACGATCATCACTTGGCGTCCAAGGTTGCCCGTGTTGGCCGGATTGTGGACCATCGCCTCGACGTACAAACTGTTGTAGGGATCGTTTTGCAGAGCGTTCAGGTTGTTGGGATCGCGGCGGATGATGTTGATCCCCGTGTCCTGGTCGACCAACAAGTTATTGGCGTTACCCGTGTCGAATTCGCGATAACGGGGGTTGAAATCGTCGCCGGGGCCTTGGGTGACCGTCATCAGCCGGCCGTCATTCCGCATCGCGATGTCGTGATACACAATGGCGGGGCTACCGGGCAGATACGAGTCGGACCAGTCCGTAACGTCCGTCTCGACTTGGCCCGTAAAGGGATCCACCGTGAAGAGGTCAATATCGGTGAGGGTATAAAAGACCACGTCGCCTAGTTTGAATTCGTCGGGCACCAAGCTGAGTCGTTGCTGAGTAGCCGTGACATGCGAGGCGGGTCCCTGCTCGATGTGTTCCTCCACGATTCGGGCCACGGAGTTGACCGGCTCCATGCGAACGAGCGGATTTGCCGCGGAGTCGTCGCTCCAAGTTCCCCCGATGACGGAGGACAGGACTTCCGGCGTGGCCAGCGCCGAGGTGACGGCCACGTAATACGTGGTATTGGCGCTTTCCGGCAGGTAAACCGGCCCGATATACGGATCGCGATTCCCTACGGAGCCGCGATTGAGGTCCTCGATGGCGTTCCCCACCACCAGCGCCATGTCGTCGGCGATGTTGGAATCATTGCTGCGGAGGATCAGTCGGCCCTGGCTGTCGAAGACCCAGATGGCCAGATCGGGCCGCGCCATGCCGTCCGCGTAGTCGATGTCGAAGATGGTGGAGAAGATGCTCCCCAAGTCGTTCAACCCGCCGATCGACTGGATGCCCTGCAAGTCGATCTGGAAGCTATACCAGTCCACATCGGTCCGGCCGCTCAAGTAGCCGGCCACCGAGATGGTGTTGCGGTCCATGCGGAGCAGGTTGCCCAGCGGTTGCGCATTGCCGATGGTGTCGTTGATTGCCGACGTTTCGGCGGCCTCGCCGAGCAGGGGGTGATGTTGCGGGAAGCCCAGCACCTCGACGCCGTTGGTGGCGTAGCGGACATCGGCGTACTTGACGGCGGACCCCGCCACCTCCTGTATTTCGCGGAGGCGGACCTGCAACTGGTAGTTGCCAGCCGTGTTGGCCAGGAGCCGCAGGGGCGAGGTGAGGGGGTTGAATCGGGCGCGGACGCCGTCCAGAAAAATCTTGCCGTTTTCGTAGCGAGCGGTGATTTCGAAGTTTCGGGCCGATTTCTGGGCATTGATCACCGCACTGACCGCAGCGGCGACCTGGGCGGAGCTCATGCCGTCGTTGACGGCCACGCGGACCGCCGCCGGATCGGAGAGCGTACCGTCCTTGTCGAACTCGAAGACGATGCTCTGGAAGTCGTCGGAGACGATGAATTGAGCGCCGTCCGCAATCGCGGCCCCCGAGGGAATATCGGCCACGGCGATCACGCTGCGGACGCGAACGTAGTAGGTGCGGACTTCGCCCGCCGGCCCGGGAAGGATCAACCGCATGCCCGGGTCGCGCGGATTCATGCTGTAGAAATCGCCTTGCTCGGCGGGATCGCTGGAGGTCGAGCGGACCCAGGGGTCGCGATTCATGGGGTACGTGAGGGTCGTCACGGATCCTTGCGGGGTCTCGGTCAGGGAATTATCGCTGCGGGCGAGGACGTTGCCGTCGGCGTCGATCAATTCGATGATCGTATCCAAGGCGAACGTCGTGCGGTCGATGTCGATCCAGATTTCGGTCCCGGCCGCCGCGTCGAAGCTGTAGACGTCCGAGTCGGTCCGTTCGTCATAGCGGACGGAGCCGTGGATATCGAACCCCAGCCGCAGGTTGTCGTCGCCCGCCTTTTCGTTGGGCGCCAATTGCCCCATGGCTTGGGCCTGTTGCGGATAGGCGTTGACGTCGGTCACGCTGCCGGTGGCCGTCTCCCGTTCGACGATCGTGGCCAGGTTGCGATCGTGGCTGTAGCGATCGAAGCGGATGCTCCGCCACTGGCCGGGCGCGGCCCTGCTCGAGCCGTCGCCGTTGGTGTCGTACTGCGGATTGCCGAAGATGTCGAGACCCGCGCCGACCAAATCATCGGCCAGGGAAGTCAGCACCACCGGATAGCCCGGTTGGCCGACGACCTGAAGAATGCCGCCGATCCGGTCGTCGTATTCCAGCGGCCGACCGGACGCGGTGAATCCGGCGTCTTGCCCCCAGAGTTTCACTACCAAGCTTTGGGTGGGAGCGCTTTGCAGCCGCAAGCCGCCTTCGTGGTGGTAATTTCCGACCACGATCTCGCCGTACACCGCGTGCACGATGTCGGTGTCGTCCCAGACGCCTTGCGTGGTCAGCTCGCCCGCCCGGACCTCCATCGCGTTCCGTTCGTTATCGGTCATGCGGTTGAGCGCGACCAACGGCCCGCGGTTGCCGTCGAACTGCGAGAACACGTCGATTTCGCCGGTGCTGCGCCCCCAATCGGGCACTTCCCAGGCGTTCAGCGCGTTGATGTCCGCGGAGATGATGTGGCCGGAATTATCGACGAAGCGGTTGTTGACGATGACGGGCTGGGCGCCGCGGACGTAGATCGTCGCCGGCGTGATGAAGCCGCGGCCGTTCCGGTCGCCCGCCGCATTGGCGCCGTTGTGCTCGAATCGCGTGTTGGCGACACGGACGTGTGCCTGCCGGATTTCGATGGGGTCGAAGCCTGCGAAGCCGCCCTCGATCGCGGTCTCTCCGCCGGCGTAGGCGATGATCGCTTGGTCGATGCTCCCCTCGGACAGCGGGGCGAAGCCGATCCCGCCCCAATCACCCTTGCCCGGCTGCTGCCCGCTGGTGTTCTGGGCCGTGTTGAAGGTTCCTCCCGCCCCGTAGCGATTGTCGAGCACGGAGGTGAAGACGACCTTATAACCGGGCACGGTCTCGGCGAATCCGGGGCGTCCCTCGGCGATGAGCTGCGCACCGACCTCGGTCTCGATGCGGCTGCCCTGCAACTTGACGATCACGCCCGGATCGACCTGCAAGCGGGAGTCGGTTCGGGCCTCCAAATTCCCCAAGCCCTCGATTTTCAATTGAGCGCCGCGCTGCGCGAGATTCACGCTGCCGCCGACGGCATTCGCCGCCACTTCCAGGCCGCGCGAGTCGGCCGCCTCATTGATTTTCGCGGCCAAGGAGGCGGCTACTTGCGACGCGGAATCCGTTAGGCTGAACGGCACTGCGATGCGGCCGGCCACCACGCCGTCGCCGTTATCGAACTCGAATACGACGCGAGTCCGACCGTCGAAGATCGAGAAGTACTGTCCGTCCAGATCGACGACCGCCGCCGAGGTCTCAAGCCGGAAATCGTCGGCCAGGGAGACGTTGGGAGCGGTCGATGCCCGCTCCATGGCACCGCCCGGCGTACCCGCGACGGCCAAATTCTCCGGCACGTAATGGACGATATCCCAATCATCCCAGCGGCCGAAGGTGGTGAGCTTTTTCGTGGCCCCGCCGGCGGGAGTCTTGATGCGGACGTACAGGCCGTTGATCGAGTTGTCCACGACGTAATTGCCGCGGATCACGGGGCCGACGCGATCGTACTCCACGGTGTAGGGCTGCGCCGGGTCCCAGCTCTCGAACTTCGTGTCCGCGAAGCTGTTGGGATCGGCCGACATGGCGGCGTCGGCACTCCGCGTGACGCGGTTGAATACGACGGTGGGCCGGGCCTCGACCATGTGGATCGGGTTGTACACCGATCGCACGCCGTTCACGATGACTTCGCCGCCGCCGTAACGCATGTCGGCGTGGCTGACGTAGTTCAGAAAGATGCCCTGATCTTCCAGCACCTGCCGCGGCGGCAGCCCGCTCGCGGGGTCGTAGTTCCGGATGTACTGATAATCGAGATCGTTGCGGAATACGATCCCGCCCCAATCGCCGGAGGCCGGCACGGTGTCGTTGGTCGGCTCGGGATCGCGTCCGAGCGATTCGTCGTAATACGAGGTGAAGTAGACGGGCAGACCGGGGATGCCCAGCACCTGCAAGGCCCCGCTGCTGCGGTCGATGCCCTCGGCCAGGCTGCCCACGGTGATATTGGAGCGGAAGAGCTTGATCACGGCCCCGGCGTCGACCATGACGGTCACGCCCTGCGGCACCTCCATGCGAACGCCGTCGGCCATGGGGGCATTGTCCACCAGACGCCGCCCGATCTCGTAGGGGACGTTGTCCTGCAACGTAGTCGGAGCATTCGGATCATCGTTGGCGAAATTGTTGCCCACGATTCGCACGATCTGGTTGGGCTGCGCCGCCGCGAACGCGCCCGAGATCGTTGTGAACGGCTTGCTCAGCGAACCGTCCGGCGAGGCATTGAAGGACAACTTGTCCACGAAGATGGTATTCGCTTCCGACTGGACGTTGAACCAGAAGTTGTACTCTCCGCCCGGCACGCCGTCCAAGTCGCCGTCCAAAAACAGCCCCGTCGAGTCGATGATCATCGACGGATCGGCGGTGTTCGGCTCGCGGAAGGTCGTCGGATTGTTGGGATCGACCCCGCCGGGCGTGAAGTTCAATCGCAGCTTGTAGTCGCCCTGAGTAACGCCGCCGATGCCGGAATCGTCGATGCTGGGATCGTACTGCGTGTTGCCGGAAGCACTGACCCCGATGAAGTACGTCCCCGCCGGGAGGTAGATTTCCAGGGCGGAATCCTCACTGTAGAAATCGTCGTTCCGGGCGACGACCTCGTAGGTGGTCTCGACGTACTCTTTCTCGACGGGTACGCCGTTTTCGATCACGACATATTGGCGCAGGGTATCCACCTGGCGATAGAGCGTGATGGCGGCGTCGAGCATGCTGGAGTTGCCCATCCGCTCAGCCAGGATCTCGGCACTCACCATGCCCCGTTCCTGGAGGTCGAAGCGGTACATGTCCACGTCCATGCTGTCGGGACGGTACATGTGGCGACCGTGAACGATGTCGGCCATGCCGGGAAAGACCGGCTCGAAGGTGCCGGTCGGCGTGGTGACGTCCTCCGAACTTCCCATGATCACGAACGGCGAGAGATCATAGCTGTGCCCATAGCCCAGCAAGTGGCCGATTTCGTGCATGGCCACCTGGAACCAGGCGCCGCCGAACTCGCCGGCGCCCCAGTTTTCGGCGTAGTCCATGACGGCCACGCCGCCGCCCGCCACGCCGCCCACGCCCCCCGGACCTGATTGCAACCCCATGAGGGCCAAATCGCCGGTGATGATCGCCAGTCCGCCGATCTCGCTCTCGTAGAACTGAATTCCTAAATACTCGCCGTAAATCGCGAAGATTTCCCGCGTCCGCTGCTTCTGGGCCTCCGTGATCAGATTGAAGCTACCCGTGGGAAAGTAAAATGGGATGCGCGGGATGTTGGTCGCACCGTCCGGGCTGGACTCGCCCGACAGGTAGTGATCCTCAATCAGGATGCTGTCGTAGTTCGGGAGATCGCGATGTCCGGGTTCGTCGATCGCGCCGGGCCACTCCAGCGTGTAGTCTTGCGGGATAATGGCGCCGGAAATGATGACGCTCTGCGGCGCGCCCGCATTTCCTAACCCCGAGACCAACAAGGAGTCATAGAAGGACGACCCGGCGTCCGGGCCTTCGCTCATGTTCCAAGTCTGGACCGTTTGATACCGGCTCCCGATCCGCAGTCGAGCTGCGCCGCTACCCAGCTCGGCCAAGTCCTGGCCGAAATCCAGGGTCGCCATATTCGCGTCGGGGTCGTAGGTCACGGAAGTCGGCAAGACGACCGTGTCGTCGTCGGGTTGCGCGGTACCTTGCGTGAAGATAAGCTGGTAAAACTCGGGATTGGTAGCCGCGTTCGTGTCGAGGAGATCGTTGCTGAAATAGACCTCGATGATACTCCGCTGCTGTTCCAGGCTGCGGACTTGGAAGTTGCTCGTGCGCGGATCGAAGGCCGCCGTCGCGCCGCTCAAGGTAATCAGCGCCGCAACGGGATCCGGAGTGACCGTCAGATTCAGCCCCTGGCCGATGATGGCTGCCGCGACCGCCGAGGTGACGGTTGCGGCCGTATCCGTAGCGCCGAAGGGGACCGCGATCCGGCCGGTCTGCACGCCGTTATTCAGGGCTTGATCCTCGAACTCGAAGGTCACCTGAATCGTGCCGTCGCTGACCGCGAACGTCTGGCCGTCCGTAATCTGGCTGCCGGCGGGTACGGTTACGTGAATGTCGCCGCGATACACCGGTTGCGGGACGACGGCGAGAATCTGCGGTCCGAGGTTGACGTCGAACTCCAACGTCAAGTCCTGGCCCACCCCCAAATCGGGATCGAAACGGAAGGGAACGGGAGGCGAGTCCATATTCGTCAGCGGATTCTCGCCCGTGCCCTTGATGATCAAGTGATATTTGTCGTCGGGGAGGTTTTCCGCGAAACGTACGATCACTTCGTTCGGCCTGTCGCCGATACCGACGTAACCGATGGGCACGGCGACCTCGTTGCCCTCGGCGAAGGAGTCATCGCCCCCTGCTCGAACGAATTGGATCGCGCCCAACGTGTTCGGATCGAGTTGTTGGCCCTCATTGAACCGCAAGATCAGCTCGCGCGGAGCGACGTTCAGCTCGGTCCCTTCCTCGATCAGGCTTCCTTCGTTGGGAATGACGGCGACGAGATCCGGCGGTACGCTGGGGATTTGCTGCCCGTAGACGGATAAGCGCCAAGAATTCAGTTGGCCGACCGTGCCGGTGACCCGATCGCGGACGATCAGCGTCCAGTCTCCGCCGGCCGATTCCCCCCAATTTCTGGCGGTGGTGAAAGTCCAGCGCATCCCGGTCTCGAACGGATCGTGGACGTGCGGTTCCGCCAAGACGGACTGCGTGCCGGAAGGCGAGACCAGGATGATTTCCAGGTCGCCCGGGTTTTGGTGGGTAATGTCCACCGTGACCTCGGCCCACTCCACGTGGTTGATCGTGGGCGCCATGCTGACCACCGAGGAGATGCCGGCCGGGTTGCCATCTGGAATGACCCGGCTGACGCTCATCGTGCCGGAATCGAGGACCAATTCCGGCCCCACGGTCTTCCATGTTCGAGCCGCGGCGACGGCGGCCTCCGCGTCGACGACGCCGAAGCCGTACTTGTGGTTCACATGATAGCCGGCGGCGTTCGTCGTCCATCCCAGATCGCTCGGATCATTCATCCTCGCCGTCTGGGCGAGGATGTACTGGACATCACGGTACGTCAGGTTCGGATTCGCCTGGAGCATCAGAGCGATGATGCCCGAAACCAGCGGAGCCGCCGAGGATGTCCCGCCGAACTGCGAGGTGTAGTCGATGTCGGGCAAGGGGTCGCCGTCGGCCGTGCCCGTGACATTGTAGCCGTCTTCGCCGAGACGGTCCGTGGTATAGATTCCCGAAACCGCACCCTGGGAGTAAGCACTGACCAAGATGTTGGCGCCCGGCTCGGAGTACCAGGCCTGGCGGCCGTCGTGATCCACGGCGGCGACGGCAACGGTATAGCGCGAGTTGGCCCAGCCGTCGTAGTTGGAGTTATCGTTTCCCAGGAGGCCGTTGCCGGCAGCCCAGACGTAAATCGAGCCTAATCCGCCGCGGCCCGTGGTGACGCCTTGTTGCAAGGCCGCCAGACTCAGGGGGCCGGGGCCGGCCAAAACGGAGAACGGCAACCCGCCGCCGGCATCCGGAGGGCCCCAGCTATTGTTATAGATTTGAATGGCGTCGGTACGATGTCCGATGGCCTGGGCAATTTGCAAGTCCGTTAGGTAGCCGCCGATAAGGCGCAATGCCGCGAGTTGGGCGTCGAATGCCGCGCCCGTCACCCCGAGTCCGTTATTCCCCGAAGCCGCCGCGACGCCGGCCACCGCCGTGCCGTGGAAGTCGAAGGTCTCGGCCTGC
>JAAZNR010000282.1 GCA_012798155.1 Thermogutta sp.
AACCTCATTGTCCGGGAACGCCCATGATCGACCGCCTGGAAGGCCCGACCTGCGAGGTCATCTCGATCGGCGACGAAATCGTCAACGGCCGGCTTCTGGATACCAACAGCCAGTGGATCAGCCAACGCCTGGAGGACCTCGGCGCGCGCGTGCTCTACCACACCTCGGTGGGCGATGACCTCCCGGCCATGGCGGCCGTCTTCCGCCAAGCGATCGCACGTTCCGACTACGTCGTCACGACAGGCGGTCTCGGTCCCACGGCGGACGATCTCACGCGACCGGCCTTGGCCGAAGCCGCCGGACTGTCGCTGGTCGAGTATCCCGAGGCGGTGCAAGGGATGGAGGAGTTTTTTCGCCGCCGGAACCGGGAGATGCCGGAGCAGAATCGCGTTCAGGCGTGGTTTCCCACCGGCAGCAAGATGATCGTCAACCCCCGCGGCACCGCCCCCGGCATCGATCTCGAGATTTCCCGTCCCGGCCGAACTCCTTGCCGCTTCCTTTGCTTTCCTGGTGTGCCCGTCGAACTGTACGAAATGTGGCCCGACGCGGAATCGCGTCTCCGCGAGAGCGGCCTCGGAAGGGAATACATTCTGCACCAGGACGTAAAATGCTTTGGAGTCGGTGAAAGCCAGGTCGAATCGATGCTTCCCGACCTCATCCGTCGAGGACGCGATCCCTTGGTCGGCATCAACGCATCGCAGAACACCATCATTTTGCGGATTTCGACCCGCGGCCCCGATCGGGAAGCTTGCCAGGCGAAGGTCGAGCCGGTCCTGCGAACGATTCGCGAGTGCCTCGGAAATCTGGTCTTCAGCGAAGACGGCCGTGATTTGCAAGACGTGGTCGCCGACATGCTGGCCCAGCGCGGCCTCAAGTTGGCAATCCTCGAATCGGACAGCGGTGGGCTGGTGACGGACTGGATGACGCAGACGCGGCAAGGAAGCTCGGTTCTCTCCGCGTCCTTGGTTGTGCCGGCAGCCCCACTTTGGCGAGAGGAATTGGGAGCCTTAGGCGACGCCGATGAGGCATCGAAAGCGGCAGGGGAACTCATTCAGCGGATTGGGATGATCGCCCCGGCAGACCTCGTCTTGGTATCGCCGCCGGTCGAGTCGGACGACGGCGAAATCCACAAGTTGACCGTAGGCGTGTTCACGCTCCAACCGTCCGGGATGAGCGTCCGCCGGATCAGCTTCAGTTCCCACCCCGCCTACCGCCGCATCACCATTGGCAAACACATGTTGAACACGCTCCGACTTTGGCTTCTCGAAACGCACACCCAATCGTAGCACGACAGCGCTAAGTCGGGAGAGAACCACGATCAGTTGGGGGGTGGTAGCAGCCATAGCAGCTCAACTGGTCGCAGGAAGTAGGCAACTTAGCGTTGTCGTAGCAGATTATCGGCGGTTGCCGGCTCTGCCGATCGAGGCACATGCAACGGTGATTCCCGATTGCGGGGACCGCCGACCGGCCTCAGGGACCGGGCCGCGCCGCCGGTCTTGCCGAAAGCGCTTCCTGGTAACGCCGCCAAGTAGTCATGGACGCGGCAAGGTGTTCCGCGACGTCGCCGGGAATGCCGTAACATTGCAAGCCGATCGGTCCCGAGTAGCCGACTTCGCGCAACACTTCGAGAAACCGCAAGACGTCGAACGACCCCTTGCCCAAGGGTTGGATATATTCGCTCCAATCCGGCTGGTGGGAATACTCCTCCGCCCCGTTGATGGAGACCGCGCGCAACCAAGGCCCGCACAGTCGCAAGGCGTGCTCGAAATCTCGGTCCCGGCTGACTCTCAGCCAGTGGCAAAGGTTGAACATCACGCCCAAATTCGGGCGATCGACTTTCTCCGCCACGCGCACGGCGTCTTCGACCGCCTGGACCCAATCACCGGTGTGGGGATAGAGGACCAGCTCGACCTGATTCGCGGCGGCGGCATCAGCCAATTCTCGCAGAATGGAAACCGCCCTTGGGTCCCCGGAAGGATCGCCCGGCGGCAAGCCGCGCAGCGTCAGTGCCACTTGAGTGCCGCGCCCTTTGAGAAGCGAGAAACACTCGATCAGCCGAGGATCGTAAGCTTGCCGGTCCGGCCCGACGTCGATAGCGACGTAGATCTGAAAGAGCCGCAACCCCACCTGATCCAGCGTGCTCAGTCGCTCCTTGACCTGATCCAAGCCGTTGTGCCCGGCGCCGTCGTAGCCCAATTCCTTCAACATCCGCGCCTGCTGCTCCAGATCCCGCCTTTTGGCATCATGGGTCTCGATG
>JAAZNR010000283.1 GCA_012798155.1 Thermogutta sp.
AGGGGTTTGCCCGCCGAATCGCCCGCGTCTCCGCCGCGGACTTCTCTTGTGCGCGTTCTTATCCGGCCTGACATTGTTCCCTTTCTTGATGGTGATCGTGATCGGCGGTCTGCAAATCCGGATGCTGCGTAGCAGGCTCCAATCGGCCGCCGACGCATTTGCCACGGCCGAGGCCGCACGACTCTCGCGACACGCCGCCTTGGAGCGGGTTTGCGAGGGGCGGCCGCCCGCGACGGATCGGGTCACAACGGTGGCGGCGCGGAAGGAATCGGTTCAGGCGATCCCCGGCATCTGGGACTTCGCCACGCGGCGATTCCACGAGACGGGCGGCGCCGGCAATGCCGTCCGCGTCGTCGTGTGCGGCGATTCGCGGTCGCTCGGCCGTTTGGGACGAATAACGGCCGCGATGATCGGCGCCAATCGCGAACTCAAGGTTCAGGCCGTGGCCGCCGCCGTTCCCCGTGACATCGTCTTTCTCGTCGATCTTTCGGGGGCCATGAACGATGATACCGAACCGGCTTGGGTGCCGGGGGGCGTGAGTTCTTCCCCGCCGCGTGAGCAGCCGATGCACGCCGTGCGGCAGGCCTTGATCGCCGCGCTGCACGTGATTCTAGAGCGGAACGCGGCCCTGGCCGATGCCGAACTTCGGGATCGCGTTGCTGTAATCGGATACGATGCGCCGCAAGCGGGCGGGGCGGTCGTCTTGCAGGACCTGACCGCCGACTATGGGTCGGCCATCCGGGCCTGCATGCAGTTGCAGGCCGGTAGCGGCAGGCCGCCCCGACAGGATGTTGCCGCGGGGCTGCGGGAAGGGCTGCGAGCCGCCGAGAAAATCATATTCCGCGCCCAAAAGCGGTTCTTTTCCCCGCCGCGGGACGGATGGCTTGTGCTGATCCGCTACGACGGGGATGATGATCCGGCGATTGTCGAGGCCGACCGGCGGACGGCGGACGGCCGGTCGAGTCGAAAGGCGGCCTTGCCCGGCGGTTTCGGAACATCGTCGAGACCGGGGCGCGGCGAGACCGCGGAGTTGATCCGCCGGCTACGGCTCGAAGGCCTCACTCTGCACGCCTTCACTGTGGGACCGGCGAACTCGATTATGGAACGAAATGTCGCGGCCAAGGATCGTGGTGCGGTCTTGCCGGGCATGCCCCTCCGCCAAACGCCGCCGGATCCGGCCGACGTGGAAGCGCGACTCAGCGAATTCCTGTTCGACCTAGCATACTCGCCGCGCGTCCGGCTGGTCGAATAACGGGCGACGACCGATCCGCGCCGCTTCCGGCACGCCCGCCGATTGATCGGGCAGGCGCGGCTGAAATGGTGTTGCGCGGCCGCTGGGGGCTTCGCTCCGCTTCGACCCCAGCCACCCAAGCGCCCCCAGCCACCCAAGCGAACCCCAGCCACCTAAGCGACCTCAGCCACCCACGCGACCCCAGCCACCCAAGCGGCTGGTCAAATAAGAGACGCGGCGATCGACCCGCATAACCGGCGCGGCGATCGACCGACATAAGGGGCGCGGCAACTGATCCGGGGCGATTTACCGGCACTCCCGCTGATGGCCGGCTTGGTATCCCTGAAAAAATCTGCCTAAAATGGTACTGGACGATCGAGTACCCGTTGCCCTACTCATCCGGGAAGGAGTGTTGTCGCGCATGTCGGACTCCAAGGGACGACCGCGGAAGACGCAACGCATCGTGAGGCGGCCGGCCACGGCTTTTGCCCACTTGAAAAAGCGGATGGCGCAGCGGGCCGTGCCGGACGTTTCCCGACGCAAGCCGCGGGGCAAGTGAATTGCGGAGGCTCCGCAGGCCGATTCGCTTCGGCCGGCGCGGCTCTGAAGGAGCCGAGAATCCTCGGCGAACACGCGGGAGGCCGCGAAGCATCGACGCGACGGGCGATTTCGCTTTCGCGGCGGTCACGGTGGAATTACCCTAGAAGGACGCCGGTTGCGATGCAACCCCTGAACGATCGCCGGTGGTGATGACAGGGGAGGCCGGCTGCCCGCTATTCCGGGTTGCGGCTGCTGCAACGCAAACGGCTTTCTGGAACGCGGCGGGAAGACGATTGTTTTGTTTGGGAAACGATTGATGGGCTACCGTACGCTCCGCGCCTGCGTCGAGGATTTGTTGGCCACGCGGAGGATGATCCGCATCGACGTTCCGGTCGATCCCAATCTGGAGGCGGCCGAGATTCAGCGCCGGGTCTTTCGGGCGGGAGGACCGGCCCTCTATTTCGCCTCGGTCCGCGGTTGCCGATTTCCCATGGTCGGGAACCTGTTCGGCAGCATGGACCGGGTGCGGTACATCTTCCGCGATTCGCTGGAGGGTCTGGCGCGGCTCGTGCAATTCGGCGTCGATCCCGCCGATTGGTTGCGCCGTCCGCGTTTGATGCTGAAGCTTCCTTGGTGGGGATGGACGGCCCGCCCCAAGGCCGTCCGCCGCGGCCCCGCCACGGCCCACGAAATCACCGTGGCCCAACTGCCCCATCTCCGCTCTTGGCCGAACGACGGCGGGGCCTACATCACCTTGCCGCTGGTCTATACGGAGGACCCGAGCCGGCCGGGCTTCTTCCACTCGAACCTCGGCATGTATCGCATCCAGCTCGACGGGGGGCAATACGAGCCGGACGCCCAGGTCGGCATCCATTACCAAATCCATCGCGGCATCGGAGTGCATCACGCCAAGGCCATCGAGCTGAAGCAGAAGCTCCGCGTGAATATCTTCGTGGGCGGCGCGCCCGCCATGACCGTGGCCGCCGTGATGCCGCTGCCCGAGGGGGTCAGCGAACTGTTTTTCGCGGGGTTATTGGGGCGCCACCGCATTCCCATGATTGCGGCCGGGGACCGGCTGCCCGTCTATGCCGAGGCCGACTTCGTCCTGACCGGCTACATCGAACCCAAGCGGCTCTTGCCGGAAGGCCCGTTCGGCGATCACTTGGGCTATTACAGCCTTGCCCACGACTTTCCCGTCATGCGCGTGGAGCACGTCTATCATCGACCGCGGCCGATTTGGCCGTTCACCGTGGTGGGACGGCCGCCCCAAGAGGACACGATGTTCGGCCGATTGATCCATGAGATCGTGGGGCCGATCATTCCGCGAACGATTCCCGGCATCCGGGCGATCCACGCCGTGGACGCGGCCGGCGTGCATCCGCTGCTCTTGGCGGTGGGCAGCGAACGCTACACCCCCTACGATGAACGGAAACGCCCGCAAGAGCTGCTCACGCTGGCCAATGCGCTCCTGGGCCAGGGGCAACTTTCCCTGGCGAAGTATCTGTGGATTGCGGCGGGCGAAGACAATCCCGAGCTGGACGTCCGCGACGTGGCCGACTTCTTCCGCCACATGCTGGAACGCGCCGATTGGCGCCGCGACCTGCACTTTCAGACCTGCACCACCGCGGACACGCTGGATTACACGGGCGGGGCGCTCAACAGCGGCTCCAAGCTGGTCGTCGCGGCGGTGGGCCATTCCCGACGCACCTTGCCCGTGGCCCTCGATTCCCGCATCAAGATGCCGGAGAACCTGGGCTTCCGCGATCCGCGGGTGCTGCTGCCGGGGATTCTGGTCGTTCAAGGCCCGCCTTTTCAAGCCGATGCCCAGGGGGAGGACCCGGCCGTCGCCAAGTTTTGCGCCGCCTACACCCGCCACGACGCCGTGAATGCCTTTCCCCTGATCGTCGTGGCGGACGACGCGGAGTTCACGGCGCGGAATCTCGACAACTTTCTGTGGACGACGTTTACCCGCAGCGATCCGGCCCGCGACATCCACGGCATCGATGCCTTCCTCCACCGCAAGCACTGGGGCTGCCACGGATCGCTGGTAATCGATGCCCGGGCCAAGCCGGAGCATCCCCCGCCCTTGGTCGAGGATCCGGAGGTTTCGCGGCGGGTGGATGAGTTGGCGGCCCCCGGCAAACCGCTGCACGGCATCATCTGATGGTCATCCGCCGGCCTCCCGCCGCCGGCCTTTCCCCGCTTGTGCGATCGGCCGAAAGCCGGAACGTAACCGTTCACGCAGACGATCCCAATTCTCCCGCTGAAGCCCGCGAAACTGGGACCGCCACCTTCGGACGTGAAGGGGCGGGTATGTTTCTCGGGCCGCAGCGGCCCGGAAGACCTGCCTGCCCCCCGCCCGGGAACGGTTAGGCCGGAACGGACGGGATGGCAGCGGTCCCGCCGCAGGTCGGCTATAGCCTAAAGTTGAACGTCCGCGTGACAATCCGCCAAAACCGTTGGGCGATGGTCAGCCAATTGGCGGGATCGGTTCGAATCTTGGCCCGGCCGCGGAGTCCGGGGAACAGCAGTCCCGAATCGTCTTCCAGCGGTACGCGGGCCTGG
>JAAZNR010000284.1 GCA_012798155.1 Thermogutta sp.
GGAATCTCGCTCGATTTTTGAATCCGATCCTCGAAAGCGCGACCGTAGTCGCGGCGTCATTGCCATGCTCGACCATTCGACAACTCCCCAATCCGAGGACGCCTGGTGCTGCGCTACGGAAGCTACGTGCGAACTCGACCGCGCCATGCAGGCCGTCGAGGCGGAATTCGCCGGGGTGGAGGAATGGGAGGAGCGGTACCAAATCCTGGTCGAATTGGGCGACACCCTGGAGCCGCTGCCGGACGAATGGAAGAACGAGGAGCACCGCATCCACGGGTGCCTGAGCACGGTCTGGATGGTCTTTTCCTGGAGCGAGGACGATCCGCCGCGGCTGCACGTCCTGGCCGACAGCGACTCGCCGATGGTGCGGGGCTTGCTCGCGATCGTGTTGCGCATCTACAACGGGCGGCCGCCGCAAGAGGTCCTTTCTTGTGACATTCGCTGTCTCTTTCAGCGCTTGCAGTTGGAAAAGCACCTCAGCTATAACCGGCGGAACGGTCTGACGGCCATGATCCGCAGGATTCAGGACGCCGCGAGGCAAAAGAGGCAAACGCTCGCCCGGCAGCCGGCCACGGCATCGAATGCCGCGGGCACGGCCGGGGCGTGATTCCTCCCGGAAGGCCGCAACTTCCCGCCGCTTCACGTCCTCCCATCGGCGCTAGGTCTTTTTGGGGACGGGGCAGGGGATGCCTCGCCCGACGTTTCAATAGGGAGCATTTGGCAATCGACCCTCTTTCTGTTCCGGAGGAATGGATCGTGTTGGATGTCGCGGAGACCAAGGCCTGGTTGATGGAAGTGAGCGATGGGTTTCGGCAGGCCTGCATCCTGGGGGCGGCCGTGGAATTGGGGATTTTTGACGCCCTTTCGCCGCGAGGCGATTCGGCCGCGGAGTTGGCCCGACGCACGGAGACCGACCTGCGTGCGTTGACGATCCTGCTGGACGCCTTGGCGGCGATCCAGGTGCTGAAGAAAGAGGGGGATCGCTACCGCGTGACGGATGCGATTCGCGCATGCCTGTCGGACCGCTCGCCCGTCACTACGGCCCCCATGATCCGCCACCGCATGAACGTGATGCGCGGTTGGGTTCAATTGGCCTGGACGGTGAAGTCGGGGATTCCCGCCCCCAAACCCTCCGGCATTCGCGGCCCGGCGGCCGACCTGGCGGACTTCATCCTGGCCATGGAAAGCGCGTCGCGGGACGTGGCGGACGCCTTGGTCGCCGACTTGCTGCCGCTGGAGTTTCGCACGCTCTTGGACGTGGGCGGAGGGCCGGGCACCTGGACCTTCGCCTTTCTCCGCGCCCTGCCCCATGCCCGGGCGATCTACTTCGATCTCCCCCACGCCGCGGCCCAGGCGGAGCGGTTGGCCGGGCAAAACGGCTTCCGCGACCGCATTCGCTTCGTGACGGGCGACTTCTACGTGGATCCTTTGCCCGACGGGGCGGACTTCGCCTGGGTCTCGGCGATCGCGCACCAGAATTCGCGGGAGCAGAATCGGGCCCTGTTCCGCAAGGTGTTCGAGGCCCTGGCGCCCGGCGGAAAGATCGCCATCCGCGACGTCGTTCTCGAACCTTCCCGCACCGCCCCCTTCGAAGGGGCGCTGTTTGCCGTCAACATGTTGGCCAATACGCCCAAGGGCAGTACCTACACGCTGGCGGAATACCAGGAAGATTTGGAAGCGGCCGGCTTTCGGGAACCGTCCCTCCGCCTCCGTTCGGAGGCCATGAACTCGGTGATCCTGGCCCA
>JAAZNR010000027.1 GCA_012798155.1 Thermogutta sp.
CGTTTCGCCCGGCAGGCCGTAGAGGATATTCCAGTCGGCGTTTACGCGGGCCTCGCTGAACCACTTCAGCGTTTGCAGATTCTGGACCGCGGAGGCGCCTTTGTCGATCTTTTTCAAGACCCGATCGACGAACGTTTCGATACCCAGTTGAGGCGCGCGAAGCCCCGCCGCCAAGAGCAGTCCCACCCGCCGCCGCGTGAGATTCGTCTTCAATTCGCAGGCGAAACGTATCGGCAGCTCGGCTTCCGCCAGCCGGGGAAGGAGGCTCTCGAAATAGCGATGGTCCAAGATGTTGTCCGCGGCTGAGGCCCGGGCGACGCGGTAGCGATCCCAAAGATATTGCAACTCCTTCAGAACCCGGTCGGGCGACTTGCTGCGGTATCGCAGGGAATTGCCGTTGAGGCCGCAGAACGCGCAATGGTGTTTTTGCCCCCACCAACATCCGCGGGACATCTCGAAGAACAGTTGCGGGGCAACGGCGGAACGAAGCCGGCTCGCGTGCCGACGGGAGAAGTAATCGTCGAAATCCGGAATGGGCAGGGAATCCAAATCCTCCACGAGGGGGGCGTGAAGAGTCGGACCCGCGGCCAAAGGCAAGACCGGCGAAGAGGCTTTAGGTCCGCCGTCGTGGGCGGAAGGCGGCCCATTCAGCGGCCCATTCAAGGGAACGGAGGATTGCCTGACTTCGGTCGCCGACGGTCTCTGCGGCGACCCGCCGACAAGGGACTCGAATCGCGGCTGTCCACGCACCAAGACCCCGGCCGGCGGTTGCCGACAACGTCCCTCCGCAAGGATTTGGGCGGCCACCGGAGGGAAGGTCAGGTCCGCCTCCCCGGTAAAAACGATGTCGATTTCCGAAAACTCGGCCAAGAGTTGTTCGCCCATCTCCCCTTCGCAGGCGGCCCCGCCGAAGAGGACGCAAATGTGCGGGTAACGACCCTTCAGCTCTCGGGCCAGGCAAAGCGACGCCAGCGTTTGCTGAAAAGTGACGCTGAAACCAACGGCCGGGCAATCCGCCCAAGGGACGGCTTCAAGGCAGCGATCGAGGAACGGGCGAACGAACCCCGCGATGCGCCGGTAGGCTGCGTAATCTTCGTCACCAAACTCGCGATCCACACGCTGCAGGACGTGGCGACGGTAAAGCTCGGCCGCCGGAATCCGGTCGCCGAAATAGTATTCGGCAAAGAGCCGTTCCCCTCCCAGCGCGAAGGCGAAGCAATCGGCAATCCACTGGTAATCGTCCGCGCCGACGAGTTCGGCCAAATCGTAATTCAGGTAGGCAACCTCGCATGGGATGCCCTGCCGCAGCGCGGACGCCTTGAGGGCGCTGATCCCGAGGTTCGGCCAGGCGAGATTGGCGAACGGCATGTTGACGAGAACGATGCGCCGCATCCATTCCTCTCGCGATGAATTCCGGCGAGACAAGCTTACGCCGGTTCGGCCGAGGAAAGCGGCCGCGGCTTCGCTATCGTCCGCCGAAAAGGCCCTATTGTCCGCCGGAAAAGTCCTTAGCCCCGGGACTTTTCAAGGTTGTGCCACCAGTCGCATCCGTAGTTGCCGACCTTGTACTGCTCGATTTCGCCGGAGGCCGCCGGTCCCTTGGTCCGTTCCAGCAGCGCCACGACTTCCCCTTCCGTGAGCGGCTGGAAGTTGCGAGCCATAAGCACATCCTGGCGGAGATTCTCGCGGGATTGGATGCCGCAAACGAGGGTGGAGATGGGAAGCGAGAGGGCGAATCGCCGCAAGGTCGGGGCGGCGATGCCCGTCTCTCGCGGGATGCGGCCGTTTTGGGCCCCCAACGCCTTTATCCCGATCACCCCGATCTCGCGCCGGCTGCATTCCGGCAAGACCTGCTTTTGAAAGCTCTGGTAATGGGCATCCAGAACGTTGATGGGCATCTGCACCGTGGCCCAGTCGTAAGGCTTGGCCAGCATGGCCAGGTGGAATCGCGGGTTCTTGTGGCCGGTGAAGCCGATGAACCGAATTTTACCCGCCTTTTGTGCCTCCAAGGCGCACTTCAGTGCTCCGTTCTCCCCGAAGATCAAGTCCGGATCGTCGTCCCACTGAATTCCGTGGAATTGCCACAGATCGATGCGGTCCGTTCGCAGCCGCCGCAAGCTGTCTTCGAGATTGGATTTGGCGGTCCGGTAATCTCGCCCGCACACTTTGGTCATCAGAAACACTCTGTCTCGGTAGCCGTTGACGGAGAGGGCCTTGCCCATCACCTCCTCGCTGCCGCCGTTGTGGTATTCCCAACAGTTATCGAAGAAGGTCAATCCTTCGTTGATCGCCTCGTGCATGATGGCGACGGCTTCGTTTTGGTCTTTGACGGCGCCGATGTCCCAACCGCCCAAGCCGATGATGGAAACACGTTCGCCGGTCTTGCCGAGCGGACGCGTCGGCAACCCGTTGGGACTGTTCTCTTGCGCCAAGACCATCCGCGACCCCAGGGCCAGGCCCGCCAGAACACTCTGAACAAACTCGCGGCGCGTCGAAGGGATCATCGTTTCGCTCCTCAATGCACAGGCTGCGATCTCTCCTGAATGCACAGGCTCCGATGCACGGGGCATGTCGCCGGGAAACGGCGGACGGGACCGAGGGCCGATACACCCAACCGCACATGGGATGCATTCACGTCCTTATGCCCGCGCGGCGACCGGTTTAATGATACGGTTCTCAATTTGGTCGGTCAAATTGTTTCCGCCCTCAGATAGTTGGCGCCTCGCGGCGCGGCAATTCCGGTCCAATTCTCCCGACTATTTTTGGTTCGTTGGGGCCCCGGAAGGCTTCCGCTGCTTCTACACGCCGGCCGTTCCACTTGATCCGGCGGGTCGCGTTC
>JAAZNR010000285.1 GCA_012798155.1 Thermogutta sp.
ACGCGGCGGATTTCCGCCCAGCCGCCGCCCGGCCGTTCCAGCGGTTTCTCCGACCACGGGGCGGTGATCACGGCCTTCTCGCAGTATCGCGGGATGCGGAGCTTCAACGTCATTTCCCGAGGTTGATCCGGCGTGATCGTGAGGCGTACCGTGTCCTTTTGCGGATATTCCGTCTCTTGCCGCACGGTCACGACTGCCCCGTCCGGCAGGTGATGCGTGACGGCGGACGGCGTGTAGAGATTGACCGCGATGCCCTCCGGCGTAGCATAGCCGATCATGCCCGGCAGCTCGGCCACGATGCGGCGATAGTTGCAGGGGCAGCAATAGGTGTCTGCGGGATGATAGGAGCGGGGGCCGTCGAACGGCGTGTAATAGCGGATTCTTCGCCCGTCCGGCGACTGCGCCGCGAACAGGGCGTTGTAGATCGCCCGCTCCATCACGTCGCCGTAAAGGCTTTCTCCGGTACGTCGCAGCACTTCATCCAGAAAACGGATGAGATAGGCCGTGGCGCACGTCTCGCCCAGGTTGATCGTCCCGGCCTGGGTGTCGTGCCAGCATTCGTGGTCGCCGCACTCGCCGGTGATGACCATGCCTTCGCGGTGCAGCAAGAAGTCCAGCGCCGCGCGGCTGGGGACCCACAATCGATCGTCCCGTAAGGAGTCGCTCAACCGCAATTGGGCGATGGAACGGCAGAGATAGGCGTAGACGTGCCCTTCGATGGGGCCGTGCCTGCCGATGACGATGCGGGCATCCCACTCCGGCAACTTGCGGAATCGGACCACGAAGTCCCCGTATTTGTCCTCCCCTGATTGCCGGCTCAGGGCCAGAAAGGCGTTCTCGAGGCCGGTGACCGCCATGTACACGGTGATACCGCCGCCGCCGGGCTTGCGTTCCGGTTCCGCCTGCCAGCGGTTCATGATGTAATCCGCCAGCCGTCGAGCCGCCGTCAGCGAGGCTTCATCTCCGAAGAACTGATGGTCGGAGGCCAGGCCGTAAACGAGGTACGACATCTCGTGCACGTCCCACAGGCTCCACATCCGGGCCTCGGGCTTCATGATGCCGATGTAGCCGTCGGCCTCCTGCGTGGCCGTGATTTCGGCGATCAGCCTTTGTTTCAGCTCGATCAGGCGAGGGTCCTGCGTATGGGCGGCGAAGCGGACGACGCTGTCGATCAGTTTTCCCAGCCCCACGTAGCCGCCCTCGGCGTTTCGCAGCTTGAAGGGCCGGAGAAAGCCCTTCTCCGTATTCAACTGCAAGATATTTCCCTCGATAGTGACGGCGATCCGCCGGCCGATCTCTCCGCCCTCCAAACGCACATCGTGAGGGGCCGGCTGCCGCCAAACGGAATCGGCGTCGGCGGCCGGGAGCGGCGGGCCGCTCGCGGATGCCAAGAGCACGATCGCCCACGCCGGCACAACGAGGTTCTTGGAACCGAAGCGACGCATGGCAAAGCCCTCCCATTCACGGCTGCCGCGCGGCCGGGGAACGATGCCCTTCCCCGCGGCAACGAATCGCTCACCTCAAACCATAGAATCGCACGGCGTTTTCCGCGAAAAGCTTGCGGCGAAACGCGGCCGGCCGCCCCGCCACGATGGTTTGCAACGCCCGAATCCAGTCGCGCAGAGTCCCTCCCTTGGTGCAGACGGGCCAATCCCCGGCGAACATTACGCGATCCTCGCCGAAGATGTCGATGCAGGCGTTCACGACGGGGGCCAAATCGTCGGCCGTCCATCGGCCCGGCGTCATCCGCGAGATGAGGCCGGAGATCTTGCAGACTACCCGGCGGTGCGCGGCCAAGGCCTCCATTCCGGCCCGCCACTTCTTGCAATCGGCGGCGGCGCCGGCCGTTCCCTCTCGGGCCTCGCGAAACCGGTTGGGGTCGGCGTTGCCGCAATGATCCACGATGAATCGCGTGGCCGGGCAGCGGGCGACGATCTCGGCCGACTCCTCCAACCAATCCGGAGGCACGCAAATATCGAACGACCAACCGCGCTCCCCCAAGAGCGCCAGTCCCCGCGAAAAGGCGGGCGAGAAGAACATTTCCCGCCCGGCCGGCGTGCCCGGCGGATTATAACGAACTCCCTTCACATACGGGTTTCCGCGGAAGCGATCCACGTACTCGGCGAAGCCGGGGGCCGCGGGTCTTCCCCCGATGACCGCCGCCGCCGTGGGGCCGTCGCCTCGGCGGCACAAGTCGATCACGTATTCCGCCTCCCGGACAAGGTCTTCCTCCACCACCGCCACTTCCATGTAAACCGCCTTCCGGACCGGCAGGCCTTGCACCGCCTCCAGGTAGTCGCTCGGCAAAAAGTTGCGATTCAGGGCCGGCGTCCCTTCCAGCCAGGCCAACCGCACTTTGCCCAGATCCCAGAGATGCTGATGCGTATCGACGATCGGGATATCGTCTTCCGGCGAGGATTCCGCGGTCGGCGAGTTGGCAGGCAGCCCCTTGCGATACGGGCCGAGGCACGTCGTAACGGCCGCCGCGAGGCCGGTTCGCAGAAATCGTCGTCGCGTGGTCATGGGCAAGTTCTCGCATCAAAGACCGTAGCCTGCGAATGGCTCTTGTCGGTCGCCTGCGCTGATCGCGGCGACGGGCCTCTGGGGGCTGCGCTTGCGATTCGACCCCAGCCATCCTGGCGACAACGCAATCGCGAGCCGCCGGCGTAAGCCGGTGGTGGAAGCAGTGCAACGGGCGCCTGAGGGCTGCGCTTGCGCTTCGACCCCAGCCACCCTTGCCGTGCCTCGCGAACGGTTCCCGCCGGTCGCCTGCGCTGATCGCGGCGGTCCCGTGAAGCTCGCCCTCCAGGACAGCCGGCATTCTATCCGGTCAAGGCAGCCGGCATTCTATCCGGCACGGTAAAGCCGTCGCAAGGGCGCGGCGTCAAGACTGGCGGTGCGAGCCGGCGGGTCACCGACAACGCAATCGCGAGCCACCAGCGTAAGCTGGTGGTGGAAGCTGGGTAGCGCCGAAACACCTCCGGCTTACGCCGGAGGCTCGGGTTGGATTGCGCTATAACACCGCCGGCTTACGCCGGCGGCTCCAAGGGAAAACGGATGGTGAATTCCAGAGCCGCCGGGACAAGCCGGCAGTGGATGCGGCGTGAAAACGGCTGTCTGGGGGCTTCGCTGCGCTACGACCCCAGCCACCCAACCCAAACGGAATTTCGGCGTCTCTGGGGGCTTCCCTTGCGCTGCGACCCCAGCCACCCGGCCCAAACGGAATTTCGGCGCCTCTGGGGGCTGCGCTTGCGCTTCGACCCCGGCCACCCTGTGATTTTTCCCAGCCGCCCGGCCTAAACGGGAAGGTCGCGAAGGCGACGGGAGGACCGGTGAGGCATGTTCACGTCAACCCGGCTCGATTCGGCGGACCGTGATTTCCGCCCCCCAGGCCGAAAACGAAGGCTCGTGCGTCAGCAAAATGATTTGGCGGCCCGATGCGTTTTCGTTCAACCCCCGGCGAAAACTCTCCCGCCGCTCGTGATCCCAGGTCAGGAAGGGGTCGTCCAGCAAGAGCGGCAATACGGTATCGCCGGCCAGGCGATCGAGGACCGCCGTCCGCACCGCCAGGGCCAGTTGATCGCGGGCGCCTTGGCTCAGTTGGTCGATCAACTTGGGGTCCGGCTGAGCACTTGCCGCGGGTATCCGGACCGACAAAAGAAAGCCCTGGTCCAACTCGAACTCGGCATAGTCCTGCCCCGTCCAGGAGCGCATCAACTCGTTCAGGGAGCGTTGCATGGCCTCGCGGTGCTGGGAGGAGAATTCGGCCTGGGCGTCGCGCAGGAGTTGGGACGCCGTCCGAATCGCGTCGCGCCGCCGTTCCAGGCGGGCGATCTCGGCCTCCGTTTCGCGCAGCTCCCGTTCGCACCGCGCCACGTTCACGACGTTCCCGCCTTCGCGCCGCGCAAGCTCGCGTTCCAGTTCGTTCCGCCGAAGCCGCAACTCCTCGGCGTGCCGCCGCAGGGCCGCCGACCGCTCCGCCGCCTCGGCCGCCGCGTTATCCAACTCGGCGCTGCCTCCCCGCGCCAGCTCCTCGGCGAAGGCCGACCCCTCTTTCAATTGATCGAGCCGCAGCAAGGCGGCGTTGCGTTCGCGTTCCGCGTCGCGGAGTCGCTCCGCCAATTCCTCCAGGCTCCCAACGGCGTGCGACTGGAGCAGGTTTCGGAAGGCGTCCTCGGCCGCCTGCACCCTGCGCCGCAAATCGATGATGCCGTCGAGAACCTCCAGGGCGCGGGTCAGCAAGGCGGCGTCGGGTTCGGCGATCGGCGAATCCAGGCCCTGCTTCTCTGCCAATGTTCGCACCAGGCGGGCCGCGGCCTCGGGCAGCCTATCGACGGCAATCGCTTCGCGAAGGCTCGCTTGCCGGGCGGTTTCCTCGTCCCATTGGCGGAGCTTTTCCCGGTACACGGTCCACGTCTGAAGGAGTTGCGTGAGTTGTGCCGCCTCGCAAGATCCCGCCCAGACCGCGACGGCATCTTGGATTTGCCGCAGCGAATCCCGTGCGGCTCGGCGGTGATCCTCGGCCTCCCGGCGACGGGCCTCCGCCTCCGCGCGGCCGGGATGCTCGCGCGTGGGGTGATACAAGCGGGCGACGGCGGCCGCCGCCACGGCAGCCGAAACGACGCCCCCCAGTGCCCCCCAACCCCAACCGCCGGCC
>JAAZNR010000286.1 GCA_012798155.1 Thermogutta sp.
GCCGTGCTGCCGGGTACCGAATATCTCTCCCGGTCCCCGCATGGCGAAATCGATCTCGGCCAACTCGAAGCCGTCCGTGGTGTTGCGGAAGGCCTCCAGGCGTCGCCGCGACTCCTCGGATGCGACCTCCGTGAACACGCAACAATGGCCGGCGGTCTTGCCCCGCGAAACCCGGCCCCGCAATTGGTGCAATTGCGCCAGTCCGAAACGTTCCGCGTTTTCGATGGTCATGAGCGTGGCGTTGGGGACGTCGATGCCGACTTCCACCACGGACGTACAGACGAGGACGTCGATCTCGTGACGGCGGAATCGGTGCATCACGGAGTCCTTTTCCTCAGCAGTCATGCGACCATGCACGGTCGCCAAGCGAAACTCGCGCAATTCTCCCTCTTGCAATTCGCGGTAAGCGGCCTCCACGCTCCGCAAGCCCGATGCATCGGCCTCTTCGACCAGGGGAACGACGACGTAACCCTGGCGACCCTGACGCAGCTTGCGGCGGAAGAATTCCCACCATTGGGGTCGCTGCTGGGGCGATGCCAAGTAAGTTTTCACAGGACTCCTGCCCGGCGGAAGTTCTTTGATGACCGAGACGTCGAGGTCGCCGAACAGCGTCATGGTAAGCGTGCGGGGAATGGGGGTGGCGGTCATCACGAGGTAATGCGGCTCCTCGCCGGCTTCCTTGAGGGCCGCCCTTTGCCGGACCCCGAACTTGTGCTGCTCGTCGATCACCACCAGGCCGAGCCGATGAAACCGAACGCCTTCTTGGACCACGGCATGTGTGCCTACCACCAGATCCAGCTCACCGGCGGCCAACTGCTCCAGCAATCGGGCCCGCTCGGCTGGGGCCAATCCGCCGACCAGCAAGGCCCGTCTCACGCGGCTATGCGACAAGAGACGATCCACGGTCTGGAAGTGCTGCCGGGCGAGGATTTCCGTCGGGGCCATGAGCGCGGCTTGGTGTTGATGCGCGACCGCCACCAGAATGGCATAGACGGCGACCACCGTCTTGCCGCTCCCTACGTCGCCTTGCAATAGGCGGTTCATGGGTACGGATCGCGCCATGTCGGCCGTGATCTCCTCAATTGCCCGATCCTGTGCCGGCGTCAGGGAAAAGGGGAGGAGGCGGCGAATCCGGGCATCGATCTTGGCCGTACGCGGCAGGCAGGGTGCCGTGGCCGATTCCATTTGCCGCGCCCGCCGTATCGCTAGAGCCAGTTGCAGGATGCACAGTTCTTGGTAGACGAACCTTCGGCGCGCCCGCTCCGCGGCTGCCAGATCCGGCGGGAAATGGATCGTCCGAGCCGCTTCCGGCAAAGGCATCAAATCGTGTTGCTCGCGGTAGTCGTCGGGAAAAACATCCTCCAAATAGTCGGCGTAGTTGTCCAATACGCGGCGCACGATGCGGCGGAGCTCCCATTGCCGGATGCCCTCCGTCAGCGGGTAGATGGGGAGCGGCGCGGTCCGCGGGGTTTCGTCGTCGGCCAGAATGTGGGCCTTGGGGTGAGCCATCACCCACATCATGCCCTTGTAACGGGCGCGACCGGTCAACATCACGCGCTGACCTCGGCGAAACTTTTCTTGCCGGTAGGGTTGATCGAACCACAAGGCGCGGAGGAAGGATTGGCCGTCGGTCACGAGAACGCCCAGCACGAAACGACCGGCGGCTGAGGAACCGGACTCCACCTCGCGGACTTCCCCAATCACGGATTGCAGGGCGTCCTCTTGCAATTGCGAGATCGGCCGAACGTCGCCCGTGTCTTCATAACAGCGAGGGAAAAAGAAAAGGACGTCGGCTACGGTACGGATATCCAGGCGGGCAAGAATTTCGGCGCGACGAGGTCCCACCCCCGGCACGTACTGGATCGACTGTCTCAGTATCTCTGCGGCGGTTTTCTCGGTCATGGAAATCCGGCCCCGTCGGCGGGGGTGCCGGCCGAGGCATCCTTCAGCGTCCCTGCGACTCGTCTTCGATGTCCCATTCCCGCCCATTTCGGCGAACGCGGCGATACAGGCTGTCTCTCTCCACGGGTTCCCGGCCGGCTTCCCGGATCAGACCGCAAAGTTCGTCCACCGTCAATACCTCGGGTGCGTCGGAGCCTGCCTCGTGGTAAATGCTTTCCCGGCGGACCGTGCCGTCCAGATCATTGGCTCCGTAGGCCAGCGCGGTTTGTGCCACGCCCACCCCCAGTGAGATCCAGTAGGCCTTGATGTGATCGAAGTTGTCCAGCAGTAGGCGGGATACGGCCAAGGTCCTCAGATTGTCCATGGCGGCGGGTTTCGGCAAATGCGCCAAGGCCGTGGCGTGGGGATGAAAGGGGAGCGGGACGAAGGCCTGAAAGCCGCCCGTTTCGTCTTGCAGCTCGCGCAACCGCAGCAAGTGATCGATGCGGTGCCGCGGTTCCTCGACGTGGCCGAAGAGCATCGTGGCGTTGCTGCGGAGGCCGAGACGATGGGCCGTCCGGTGAATCTCCAACCAAGTGTCGGCGTCGGCCTTTCCCGCCGAAATCTTGGATCGCACTTCGGGATGAAAGATTTCGGCCCCGCCGCCCGGCATACTTCCGAGACCGGCTTCGATCAACGTCTCCAGAACCTGAGCCGGGGACTTTCCGCTGATTCGGGCAAACCAGGCGATTTCGACCGCCGTCCACGCCTTCAGATGCAGCTTGGGAAAAGCCGTGTGGAGAATCCGCAGGATTTCGACGTACCATTCGAAGGGTTTATCCGGCGGCAATCCCCCGACGATATGCATTTCGGTACACCCGGCATCCCAGGCCTCTTGGCCGCGCCGCAGGATCTCGTCCCAGGAGAGGAAATAGCCCTCGGCGTGCCCCTCGGGCCGATAGAAAGCACAAAGCTTGCAGCGATACACGCAGACATTGGTGGGGTTGAGGTGGCTGTTGAGGTTGTAGAACACGGTGCGACCGTGTTTCGCCCGGCAGCGTTCCGCCGCGAGCTGCCCCACGACGTGGAGCGAGGTTTCCGGCCGAAAGAGGAGCAGGCCGTCCTCGGCCGACAACCGCCGGCCCGCCGTCAGCTTATCGTGAACGGCCTCCAAACCGCGTTGAATCGCTGCATCGCGATCGTCGTCAATCAGGGCGTAGTACATCGGATTCCTCACGTATCTGACGCGAAATGCTGGGACCCCTATTCTTGACCAAAATCACTGCGATCTTCTTGACCAAAACCAGTGCGAAAAAGTGGGAAACTCGAACTTGGGAAAGACGTATCAGATCAAAGGAAAAAGATATCCGCCGTGCCGATCACAAACAGCCCGATGCTGATGACGGCGTTGACCGTGAAAAAGGCCTGATTGAGCCGGCTGAGATCGTCGGGGCGAACGAGGAGATGCTCATACGCCAAGATCAGCCCGACCACGATCAAACCGCCGCGATAGACCATTCCGAAAGGCGAGTAAGTGAAGGCGAGGACGGCCAGCACGCCCAAGAACAAGATGTGGCTCATCGCCGACACCCGCAGCGCCGCCGACACACCCCAGCGAGCGGGTACGCTTCGCAGGCCGAATCGACGATCGAATTCGGTATCTTGGCAGGCATAAATGATGTCGAAGCCTGTGACCCAAAACACGACTGCCAGGCTCAGCAAGACGGGCGGCAGGGCGAAGCCCCCGGCCAGGGCAACGTAGGCCGCAAGGGGGGATAGCGCCAAGGCGGTGCCCAGCCAGATGTGAGACGCCGACGTGAAGCGTTTGGCGTAGCTGTACCCTAACAAGAACAGGAGAACCGGTACGGCGGCCGAGATGGGCCAAAGATTCGGCAGAAACAGAAGTGTGGCTGCGATGAAGCCGAGGGATGAGATCGCGGTGAACCCGGCCACGGAAGC
>JAAZNR010000287.1 GCA_012798155.1 Thermogutta sp.
CCAATTCAACCGACTGACGACGCCCACCGCCCTCCAGCGCCGTGTGTTTGAGCTCCTCGGCATTGGTATCGGAGGGTAGCCAGAACCCGTTATTTCGAAAGCCGCCGTTTTCGCCGTATTTCCCGCGTCTCAGGCGAAAAACCTCGTTTCTGAAGCGAAAAAGTTCGGATTAGGCCCAAGATCTCGCCGGCCTTCACCAGCGAAATATCTCCCGCCTTCACCCGACCCAACACCTCCAACCGCGCCCGCTCTTTCGCACTCATTCGTAATGTCTCCATACAACCCTCCTTTCGGAGGGTTGATAGGGACATTTCTACTCACGCCGCAAGGGGACATTTCTATTCACGCATGACACTCTTCCCCGGCGGGTTTTCGTCACGCTGGGACGCGGACCTATTTCCACCTGGGGTGGATCGATTTGGTTCGGGGCCTGCCCCTGTGCTATCATGAAGGCGTCGGGGTGGGCTGTGTCGAACGGGCCGAATGGGGGCCGAAGAGGGCAGGACCGCCGGCCGGATACGATATCCGTGCGCAACGCCGGCAAGCGTCGCTGTCGGCAACGTCGGCCGGCGTTACTGTCAATAGGGAGAGCGGTGATGGCGGAACCCTTCGAGCACACCCGGCATCGGAATTGGTTGGAGAGCATCCTCCGCTACATCCCCGGCTTTCGCGGGTACCTGGAAAAGGAGTACCGGCGCGACAGCGACGACCTCCAGCGGCGCTGGCTGATCCAGCGGTTGGATACGTGCAGACGCTCTCTCGACGATTTGACCGGTCTGATCGTGGAGTCGTGCAATATCGACGTTTTACCCAAGGTCGATGCCGTCCGTGCCAAGATCGACCATCTCTCGGCTCGCATCGGCGGCGCCATGGAGGGCTACAGCGGTTTCTTCGATCTGGTGCGGATCGACACGGACGTGTTGGATCGGATTTATCAACACGACGTCTCTTTGATGGCGAAGGTCGATCGCTTGGCGAGCCTTGTCGAAAACCTCCCTCAATGCCCGGCCGATCTGTCTGCGGCGCTCGGCGACGTGGAACAAGGGCTGGAGGACTTGCAGCGGCATTGGGACGGGAGAACGAGGATTCTGGAAGGCATCGACTGATCGCCGGGCGGCTCTTCGCGAACGTCGTCCGCCCAGCGCGCCGAGGGTGACAAGGATAACAAAGTTGCGTTCGCCTCACCCGCGGTAGGCACGAGCGAGAAACGCGATCTGAAAGGCGGCAAGGTCATGGGTATCCGAATGGAAGTGATCCAGTTTTTGGATGAAACGAATCGCTCCTTGGTACAGCGGATACCGCCGGAGGGGACGGCCGACATCGAGATCGGCGCCCAACTGGTTGTGTACGAGAATCAAGAGGCGATCTTTTTCCGCGACGGCAAGGCGCTGGACCGATTCGGCCCCGGACGACGCCGTCGAGCAAAGGCTCACCGGCCGAGACGCCCTGTAGCGGTTCGCCCCGTGGACGCCGCGGGCGTCGGGCATCGCGAGGGACTCCTTCGTCATGGAGGCACCATGCTGCAAACAGCAACTTCTCGCGAAAAAGGCGGATGCGTTTCCTGTCCACCCCGCTTCCCGTGGTCCCTTTGGTTCCTTGCCCTGGTTTGCAGCTCTTTTGGGTTCAGCCAAGCCGTTGGGATGGACTTGCTGCGCATCCAGGAGCAGGACATCCAACGGGAGCTTCGAGGCAAAATCTTGGCGGAGGGACAGGACGGGGGCATCTTTCTACTGGGACAAGACGGCGTCTTGCACGCGATTCAGCCGGAGCAAATCCTTAGTCGGGGCGCCGACGAATCGCCTTTTACCGCCTTGACTGCGGAAGAGGCCGCAGCCCTTTGGTTGTCGCGACTGCCCGAGGGTTTTGAAGTCCACCGCACGGCCCACTACGTGATCTTGCACAACGCCTCGCGGGGATACGTCCGCTGGTGCGGGGGGCTGCTGGAACGGCTGTATGTCTCGTTTATCAACTATTTCACGCGGCGGGGAGTGAAGGTGTCCGAGCCGCAATTCCCCCTAGTCGTTATCGTCTTCGCGACGCAAACCCAATACATCGAGCATTGCCGCGAGGAAGTGGGGCCGGCGGTTTCGCAGATCAAGGGGCACTTCAACTTGCAGACGAACGTGGTGACCACGTACGACTTGACCGGTTCGGGAGGGACGGTTTCGGCGCTGGAACTGGCGCGAGCGCTGGCGCGACCCGAGGTGCAGCAGAACATCGCCACCGTGGTTCACGAAGCCGCCCACCAATTGGCCAACAATTGCGGCTTGCTTCTCCGCTGGAACGACACGCCGCAATGGCTCAACGAAGGGCTGGCCATGTTCTTCGAGACGCCGGACGTCCGCGGCAGCCGAGCGGTGACGTCCGTGGGGCTGGTCAATACCGCCCGCTTGGCTCAATTCCGGAGTTATCTGTCTCGCCGGCCCCCGGATTCGCTTCGGACGTTGCTCCAAGATGATCGGCGGTTGCAAAACACGGACACGGCGACGGATGCCTACGCCGAGAGCTGGGCCTTGGTCTACTATCTGTTGATACAACGTCCGCAGGCATTCACCGCCTACGTGGAACGCATCGCGTCCAAGCCGCCCTTGGTCTACGCGGATGCCGAGGAACGGATTCGAGATTTTCGCGAAACCGTGGAAGATGACTTGGAAAAGTTCGACGCGAACTTCGTCCGCTTCATCTCGCGCTTGAAGTAGTTCGCGGTCTCTCCGGCATCCCGGCTTCGCCGTCAGGGTTTCACGCCTCGTCTTGGTTGCATCGCCGTCCCGCATTCCCTAAGATGTCATTCGTCCGCATTGGAAGGGACCCGGTTCGTGGCCGGGCTCCGCGGAATAGGCTTTGCGGCACCCTTGATGAAGGATTGAACCATGAAGCGACGACAGTCTGAAACGGCGGGAAAGAGCGGGGACCAAAGGCATAAGGCGACAGGCACCTCGCGGCGGGACTTCTTGCGTACCACGGGGGCGGCCGCCGCGATCGGAATGAGCGGCCTGAGCTTGGCTCGCGGCGCGCACGCCGCGGGAGAGGACCCCATCCTGAAAATCGCCCTGATCGGTTGCGGAGGGCGGGGCACCGGGGCCGCGGCGAATGCGTTGGATGCCGACCCGCGAACCCGTTTGACCGCCATGGCCGACGCCTTCGAGGATCGGCTCAACGGTAGCTTGGCGTCCTTAAAGGAAAAATACGCGGACCGCGTGGACGTGACGCCGGACACGGCGTTCGCCGGCCTGGATGCCTACGCCAAGGCCATTCAAAGCGACGTGGACGTCGTCCTCCTTTGCGAGCCGCCGCACTTTCGGCCGAGGCATTTGCGGGCGGCCGTGGATGCTGGCAAACACATCTTCTGCGAGAAACCCGTGGCCGTCGACGCCCCCGGTTATCGCTCCGTCCTGGAAAGCACGGAAATCGCCAAGCAGAAGGGCCTGTCGCTGGTTTCCGGTTTGTGCTGGCGGTACCACAACGCCACCCGCGAAACTATCCAAAGAATTCAAGACGGTGCCATCGGCGAGATCGTGACGATTCAAGAGACGTACAATACGGGCCACATCGGCGGGCGCCCGCGGGATCCCGCCCTTACAGAAATGCAATTCCAGGTGCGTAATTGGTACTGCTTCACGTGGCTGTCGGGCGATCACAATGTCGAGCAGCACATCCACAGTCTGGACAAGGCCCTATGGGTGATGCACGACGAGCCGCCCGCCGCCGCCTGGGGATTGGGGGGCCGGCAGGTTCGCACCGAGATGCCCCGCTTCGGCAACATCTACGATCATCACGCGGTGTGCTACGAATACGCCAACGGAGTCCGCGTCTACTCCTATTGCCGGCAGCATGCCAACTGCTGGAACGATACCACCGACCACGTTTTCGGTACCAAGGGGTTGGGCGTCATCTTGAATGACTTCCGCATCGACGGGCCGGAAAAGTGGCGGTATCAAGGCGAAAATACGAACATGTACGTCGCCGAACACCAGGCCCTGTTCCACTCCATCCGTGCCGGAGAGCCGATCAATAACGGCATCTACATGGCCCGCAGCACGATGATGGCGATTATGGGGCGGATGGCGACCTACACCGGGCAGCGGCTTACCTGGGAACAGGCCACGCAATCCGAGGAGAATCTTTCGCCTTCGTCGTACGATTGGAATGCCACGCCGCCGATCATGCTGGATGCCGAGGGCCGCTATCCCGTCGCCATTCCCGGCATCACCAAGTTCGTGTGATTGGCGGTAATGCGGCTTGCCCGGCGCGGGCGAATTGCGCTTGCCCGATTCGTCTCACGGAAACGCGGCCGCGGTAGGCGGAGATGCCGCCGCGGTCTTTTGACGTAATGCGGCTTTAGCGAAACGGCGGGAAACAGGCGGTCGACGCCTCGTCGGTTCAGCCCACGCGAAGCTGCCGATGCACCTCTTCGATGACGTCGGCGACTTTCCATGTGCGCCGGTCCGCACGCAATTCCGCGTTTTCCGCCAGCCACTGATCGACGCGCTTTTGGGCGGAAATGACGGTGGCGTGGCTCTTCTTGCCGAAATAGCGCCCGATTTCATTGAGCGGAGCACGCGTGTATTTCCTCGCCAGCCACATGGCCAGCATCCGCGGCCCACTGATCCGGCGGTCCTTGGTATCCGCGTGGAGCGACTTGTCGGGCAGGCCCAGCGTCCGGCAAACCGCCTGCTCGATTTCTTCGATCGGTACTTCTCCTGAGGAGGAAGCGATCAGATCGGCCAAGACCTCCTCGGCTTCCTTTCGGCCGATGGGCGACCCGGACGTGCCGGCAAAGGCTTTCAATCGGCAAACCGCCCCGGTGAGTTGGCGCACGTCGCCGGCCAGCCGCTGCGACAGCCAGCGGCATACGGACTCGGAGAGATTCAGGTTCACGGATCGGGCCGCCCGTGAGATGATCTCCATCCTCATCGCGGCGTCCGGCGGATCCAATCGGCAGACCATGCCGCTCTGCAGGCGACTGATCAGTTCAGATCCCAACTCGCCCAGCTCTTGAGGCGAGCGATCAGCGGCGCAGATCACCTGACTGCCGTTTTTGAGCAAGGCGTCGATGGTGTACAGCAATTCGATTTGCGTCTGGTGCTTTCCACGGAAGAATTGGAGATCATCCAAGATCAGCAGCCGCACCCCGCGATACTTCATACGCAGGGCCGCGACGCCGCCGCCCTTGACCGCGTCAATGAATGCGCTCGTGAATTGCTCCGCCGACAGGTAGAGGGCCGCCAAATGGCGATGGCGTTGCCGGACCGCCGACCAAACACCCTCCAGCAAGTGCGTTTTACCGGTCCCCGTCGGCCCGTAAATCGTCAACGGAGAATAC
>JAAZNR010000028.1 GCA_012798155.1 Thermogutta sp.
ACGACGGCCGGCTGGGGGCTTCACTTCGCTACGACCCCAGCCGCCCGGCCGGTCGATACGATATTACGGCAGGTAGTGAATCCGCATTACGGCAGGTACTGAATCCGCTTCAGCACCTCCTCCTGCGTCCAGTCGTCTTCGTGGGCTAAAGGCAAGACGAGGTAGGCCGCCTTCTCCGTGCAGCAATCCAGTATGATCTGATACTCGTTGGGCACGGCGTATCCTTGCGGGGCCGGCTCGTGCCCGTTGATCAGCAGGTTGACGCGCATCAGACGGCAAAACGTGCGTGCGTTCTCCTTGCGGTAATCGCGCCCCCACACCAGCCGAAACACCGCCCCGTGTTCCAAGAATTCGACGGGGTCGATGGGCCGCTCGAAGACCGAGCCGTCGAAGCCCTGGCGGTCCACGGCCTCGGGGATGCTATGGGTCAGCAAGACTCTGCCCGGTATACGGATTCCCAGCGGGCAACTCTGGAGGAACGGGATGTAGGCCTGGCGGACCTTCTCGGCGGCGGGGCCGTAGGCGTGCTGCAAACCCAACCGGAAAAGGAGATTCAGCATCTGCCGATTTTTCTGGATGGGGTAGTCCGTGACCTCCGCCAACTCATGATTGCCCAGCAGAAAATGCACGCGCTCGGGAAATTGGGCTTTCAGTTTGGCGACGTCTTCCAGCACGGTGTGCGACATGCAGCCGCCGTTTTCGGGATAGGTCGGCCCGCCGTGGCAGACTTCCTGGATCACAAGGTGCCGGCGGGGATGCTTGTCCAAGGCGGCCAGGCGGCGGATGGCGTTGAAGTTCTTGCGATGCCCGTGCAGATCGCCCGTAATCATGATCTCGTCCCCGTCGGCGGGCGTCAAAACGACGAGGTTCCCTTTGCGGAGAGGGGACTCCGTATTGGCCTCGGCAGCCTTTTGGAACGTCGTTATGATCCGTTCGATATATTCGAAGGATGCCACCATGTCGGGATCCTAGGAGAAAGACGCACCTTCGGGATGAAGGCCGATCCGACGGCTGTTCGCGAAATCCATTATCGCCTTGACGCCCGTTCGTGGGAATAGGCGGCTTCCGCCGGCCCAGACCGCCGCAAGCAAGAAAAGCGATGAGGCCCGGCTTGCGGGATGGCAGGCCGGGCCTCGATTCCGTGGTTCGATGTGGCGTGCTGAAACTTGTCGCGCGTTGAGGTCTAATGGCGCCCGCTGAGCCGCCGGCCGGCCGAACGATCCGCCCGTCTCACGCGGCGTGGGTAACCTTGCGGCGAGCACCGCGCCGCCGCAGCCCCATCCAAACGGCCAGCGCCCCGCCGCCGCTTGCAAGGCCCACCAGGGACAGCGGTTCGGGGGCCGTTTCCACGCTGTAGCCCAGCCGGGTCAGTAATACGTCATCATCCACCCCCCCGCTGGGGTTGTACATGCCGCTTGCCATGACGTACTTGATGTCGGGGCTGGTGAGCGAGATCGTGGCCGTAGATAGCTCCTGATTGACCGCAATGCCGACGGGGACGGTCGCGATCGGCACGCCCCATGAGTTGAAGGCCGTCAGAAATCCCCACTCGTCGTCCAGCGGCCCCCCCGAAAAGTCGTTGCGATAGAAATCCATCGATACGAAGGAGACGGCCGACTCGAACTCGGCCTTCAAAACGACCCACTTTTGCCGCCAGGCCGGCTTATCGTAGACCACATTTACGCTTTTGGTTTTCCAGCCGAAGAAGTGCATCGAGGACGGGTAGTGACCCTTGTCGTCGGCCAAGGCGTACACCGTGGAGGTGGATGGCGGCACCTGAGAGGTTGCGCCCTGGAGGGCCTGGAGCGTCACGAACGGCGGCGTGATTGCGTCCCCCAAGTTGTAGTTATCGGGATCGACCCAAATGATCCCCGCCGCGGCCTGGGTGTTCCAAGCCAACAGGCCGGCCGCTACCACCGCCAAACTCGACAAACCCCGGTAAACCAGTTGCTTTCTCATGTTGCAATCCCCTTCTCTCCCGGACGATGCCCCTGTTTTCTTCCCTTCCCACCTGGAAGCGCTGCCGCGGGCAACGCATCCCCTACCTCAAACCTATTGTAATTATGGGCAATTTGGATAGCAACCGCAAAATACGCGCTTTATAACGTTTATACGTGTCCCGCAGGATGATCGTAACACCCAAGCCGTATTGCCCAAGCCGTGTTACTGCCCCTGGCGATGGGGCCTGGCCCGTGCCGCCCTAATACCGCAGCGACAGCAGCGTTGCTCGCGCCAAAAGGCTTTCATAAGCAAATAGCATACCGTTTCCTATTTTCACCAGAATAACAACACCCTTGGCGGTTTTCAGCCACTGCAAAGCGCGTTTCCGCTTGGAATTAGGCGGAGAGGCAGGCTTCGGAGCGCCGCGGCCGGGCCGTCATCGCCGGGTCAGCGTATCATTCTGAGTCACCGGGTCAGTGTATTATTTCGCACCAAGTGTATCATTGCAATACACCCGATCGCGTGGTGAATCAGGTTGTCACGC
>JAAZNR010000288.1 GCA_012798155.1 Thermogutta sp.
GGCGATTCCGAGACGCTCGCGGCGGCGGGCGAGAATCTCCGCCACGCGGAGTCGTTGACCGCGCAGCGCGTCGAGGATTTGCGAGGGAGACTCGTCGTGAACGGCGAGATTGGCCTGCGAATCATCCATGCCGGAAATCCTTGTTCGCCGCCGGCGGAGCTGAAATCCGCAGCCGGCCCGACACCCCGTCCCGAGGCGGAAACAAGTGCAGTGTGCGCGCGGAGAAACGGCCGACCGGCAACCTATCGCCTTTGGCATGCTAATGCGAATGCCTATTAGGCTATAGGTCACCGGCCGACCGACGTCAAATGATCTTGCGGCAAGCGGGAAGACTTGCGGCAAAGGCGGAGATTCTGGGTCCCGCGGGTCGTGGGAGATACGCGGACCTCCGCCTCTCCGACTCCGCCACGAATCACTTCGCGTCCGCCGTCAGGCCGGGGAAGTCGTCCGTGCGGAAGGGGCTAGCCGGAAGGCCGGCCTTGTTCCACAGATTGACCACCGGATAATTCGCCCAACCGAAGCGGACGGCCGCCGGCTGGGGCACGGCGGGGCTGGAAACCACGACCGTGTCGCCCACGATCTCCGCCTCGGCGTTGACGAAGTTCCGGTCTTCGCCGCAGATCGTAAAGCCGGTCAGCTTGTCACCGCGGCATTCCAAACCGCCGTCCACGTGGGTGAAGTGCAGGACGACTTTGCCGTCGCGGACCTCCATGGAATCGTAGATCGGGCCGGAGTATTCGATCTGCTCTCCGTAGGCCAGGGCGCGGGCCGCGATCCCCAGGCGCTCCCCCACCGGCTGCTTTTGCTTGGGGTGGATATCGTTCTCATCCCCGACGTCGGTGATGACCGCCATGGCCGTGTTGGGGCAATTCAGCATGGTCAGCAATTGGGCTTCGCGGAGTTCGGCCCAGGCGCTTTCCATCGGTTCCGGCTGGATCTTCATGAAGGGGGCCAGTTGCACGAAGAGGAAGGGGAACTCGCCCTCGTTCCAGACCTCGCGCCAAGACTCGATCATGGCCGGGAACAGCGTGCGGTATTGATAGGCCCGCCCGGCGTTGGATTCCCCTTGATACCAGATCGCGCCGCGGAAGGCGTAAGGCACGAGGGGCGCGATCATGCCGTTGTACAGGCCCGCCGGACTGTGCGAGTGCTCGGGACCCATGGGCGGATTGGGCGGCCGCTTGTTGAACTGCTCGCCGCGTTGGCGGGCGGCGCGGGCCTCCTCCCGGTACGCCTGGAGCGCCGCTTCATGCTTCTTTAGGTTCTCCGGGTACTGTTCCAATGCCTGCCGGTAGCGGTCCACGATCGGCTGCAATTCCGGCATGCAGGTCAGCTTGGCCCAACTGGTCCAGGCCTCGGCCGGGGTGCCGCCGTACGACGTGTTGATCAGCCCCACCGGCACGTTGAGATGCCTTTGCAGGTATCGGCCGAAGAAGTAACCCACGGCGGAGAAGCCGGGCACGGTTTCCGGGCCGCACACGGCCCAGGCGGCGTCCACGTCGGCATGCGGTTCGGGCTTGGCCTGCCGCGGTACCGTGAACAGCCGGATCATGGGGTTGGCCGAGGAAGCGATTTCCTGCTCGGCGTTAGCGGAAGCGGCGACCGACCACTGCATGTTCGATTGCCCGCTGCAAATCCACACCTCGCCGATCATGACGTCCGCCAGCACGATGCGGTTCTTGCCCGCGATGACCATTTCGTACGGTCCGCCCGCCGGCACGGGGGCCAGCTTGACCCTCCATTTCCCGTCATCTCCGGCGACTGTGGAGGCCTTTTGCTCGCCGAGCGTGACGACGACCTCCTCGCCCGGATCCGCCGTGCCCCAGACGGGGATGTCGGCCCGCTGTTGCAGGACCGCATGATCGGTGAAGAGCGCGACGGGCTTGACGTCGGCCCGCGCGAGCAGCGGCAAGCTCACAAGGACGGTCGTCAGGCACGCCAGGCCGAGCCGCCGCATCCGGAATGGTAACGCTCTCATAAACTCCTCCTCCTCTCGACGAATGGGGTACCAGGGTGCAAATCTTGCCCCCACGCGGGGCGACGGTTATTCTGGAGCTTTCGGAGGCGGAGTGCAAGGACGGTCCGCCGCTGAAAAAACGGCTGTCGATTCGTGCCCGAGGAGTGCCTAGCAAAGGGGGAACGCCTGATGACGTCGCACACTACCGATCGTCGAGATTTTTTGCGGCTCTCCGCCGCCCTGGCTTTGCCGTCGCTGATTCCCGGTTCGGCCCTGGGGTTGGCGGGGCTTTCGGCTCCCAGCGAGCGGGTCACGATGGGGCTGGTGGGTTGCGGCGGGCACGGGGTGGGCTGGAACCTGCCCCAGGTCTTCCGGCACGCCGACGCCCAGGTGATCGCGGTCTGCGACGTGGACGCCCAGCATTTGGCAGCCGCCAAGGAGCGCGTCGATCAAAACTACGGTCCCAAAGTCGATCAAAACTACGGTCCCAAATTGGGCGATGCCTACCGCGGCTGCGCGGCCTACGGCGACTTCCGCGAGCTGATCAACCGCGAGGACCTGGACGCCCTGATGAATTGCACGCCCGACCACTGGCACGTCTTGCCGGCCTTGATGGCGTTGGAGGCGGGCAAGGATGTGATTTGCGAAAAGCCCCTGACCCTCTTCGTGGAAGAAGGCCGCGTCCTGGCCGACAGCGTGGAACGGCACAAGGCCGTCTTTCAGACCGCGTCCGAGAACCGCTCCATCGACGTGTATATTCGCTTGATTTCGCTGGTTCGGGCGGGAGTGATCGGCAAGCTGCGGCACGTGGAAGTGCGTTTGCCGATGGGCAATACCAACCAGCGCGTGACGGGCGACGCCAAGGATGCGTTCGGCAAGGATGCCGTCGAGGAGCCGCCGCCCCACCTGAACTACGAGATGTGGCTGGGCCAGGCCCCCTGGATGCCCTACATACCGGCCCGATTGCACGGCAACTTCCGCTGGAATCTGGCCTTCTCGGGCGGCGTGCTCACCGACTGGGGGGCGCACATGATCGACCTGGCCCAGTGGGGGCACGATACCGAACGGTCGGGGCCGGTGACCGTGGAAGGCAAGGGCGACCTTCCGCCCCCGGACGCCGTCTACAATGCCGCTCCCACCTTCGACCTGCATTACGAATACGCCGACGGCGTGACGATGCGCGTTTCGGCAGGGCAAGGCGACCTGGAGACCGGCAAGAGCTACGATATTCCGATCGTGGGACGGACCCCTTCGCCCGGCATCCGCTTCGAAGGCTCCGACGGCTGGATCGAGTCGCACGCTTGGCGGGGCTCGCTGAAGGCCTCTCGCCGCGAGATGCTGGACGTGGAGGTCGATCCGGCCGCGGTGGGCGTCTTCGTCCCCGGCGAGGTCGTCAAGCGGGAGGCGGGCGGATTGGGCGGCGAGCACCGCAATTTTCTCGATTGCGTCAAGTCGCGGCAGCCTTGCTACGCCCCGGCCGAGGTCGGCCATCGCACCGTCACCGTGGCGCACATCGGGAATATCGCGATGATGCTGGGCCGCAAACTGCGTTGGAATCCCGACGCGGAACGCTTTGTGGACGACGCGGAAGCCGATGCCCGGCTGACCCGTGCCCAACGCGAACCGTGGACCATGAAAAACGTGAAGTCCTGGCTCCAAGGCTGACGGGGGGATTGGCCGACCGGGGGGCCGTCGCGAGACCCCCTCGCCGATTCGCGCCCGCGCGGTCGGGGGAGGCGCCTAGGCCGCAAGCCCTGCAATATCGGGTTTGCCTCGCCGACTCGCGGCAGCGCGATCGTGGGAAGCGGAAGCGGCAGGCGGCCGGTCCGCGCCCTCTCGCAGCCTGCCGTTCGTTGGTCGCGATCCGCGTAGTGTTTTCTAGCCGTGGGAGGATACTTTTTTCTACTGGACTTTTGCAAACTGCTCCCCTCTCCCTCTGGGAGATGGCCAGCGGGTGAGGGGTTGGTGAAGTTGGGCAATCACGGCAAGCCGTTTTCGCGGCTAATTGCCCTCACCATAACCCTCTTCCAAGGCGGACGAGAACTTGTCACCACAATTTGCAAAAGTCCAGTTTCTACCTGTGGGAGGACGTGTTTTCTACTGTAAGAGGCCGCGTTTTCTATCTGCGGGAGGACATCTGATGACACGCACGCTTGGGGTGTTGGCAGCTTGGATGGTCGTGTTGTCGCCGGCGACGTGGCGGAACGTTTCCGCCACGGAAGCCTGTTTGACGCCGGAGGAAAAGGAGCAAGGCTTCGTCTGCTTGTTCGACGGCGCCTCGCTCGATCAATGGCAGGGCGACACCAAGGGGTATGTGATCGAGGACGGCGTCCTGGTCTGCAAGCCGGGCGGCAACCTCTACACCAAGAGCGAATACGGCGACTTCGTCTTCCGCTTCGAATTCAAGCTCGCGCCCAACGCCAACAACGGCGTGGGAATCCGCACGCCGATGGGCTGCGACGCCGCCTATTGCGGGATGGAAATCCAGATTCTGGACGATACGGGCGAAAATTACCGCGATAAGCTCCAGCCCTATCAGTACCACGGCTCGATCTACGGCGTGGTGCCGGCCAAGCGCGGACATCTCAAGCCCGTCGGTGAGTGGAATTCGGAGGAGATCTTCTGTCAGGGCCGTCACGTCCGCGTCACCCTGAACGGCACCGTCATCGTGGATGCCGATCTGGACAAGGTCGAACCGATGGACCATCGGGACCACCCGGGGCTGGCGAGGGAAAGCGGGTACATCGGCTTCCTGGGCCACGGCACACGGGTCGAATTCCGCAAGATTCGCATCAAGGATTTATCCGCGAAAAAGTGACCCGCGGATTTGTCGGGCAAGAACTGAGCAGCGAATTTGTCCGGCAAAAACTGACCAGGGGATTTGTCCGACAAGAAGGGACCAGCGGATTTATCCGGGAAGGAGTGACCCGAGAAGACGTGACCCGGGTCAAGCGGCGAGCGTGATCCGTTGAGGCCAAGGGGCCCGCCGGGGTCTGGGACCGGATGCGGCATCAGCAGCCGGGGGGGTCTGTTTGCCACCGGGGAGGGAAGGGCTTGTCACAGCGCTTTTTGGGAATCGAAATCGGCGGGACGAAGCTCCAGGTGGGAGTGGGCGAGGCGAGCGGCCCCCCGCTGCTCGCACTCCGCCGCACGGACGTGCAGCCCGAAAAGGGGGCGGAGGGCATCCGGGCA
>JAAZNR010000029.1 GCA_012798155.1 Thermogutta sp.
CCACGTCGCGAAAATTCCAGGTGTTCGGCCCGAAGCAGACCGCCGCGCCGTAGCCGGCCGGCTCGATCATGTTCTGCCCGCCGCGGTTTCCAAGGCTGCCGCCGACCAAAGCGATATCGGCCATGCCCCACCATGCCGCCAGTTCGCCCACGGTATCGACCAGCAGAATCGGCAGGGCCGAAGAGCCGCCGTTCGCCGCGTTGCCGGAGGCCCCGGCATCCTCGCTCGTGCCCAGGGGCGATTCTCCGGCAGGTCCCAATTTCGAGCGGCGGAGCCAGGGCAAACCGGTCCGCGACAACGTTTCGGCGACTGCGTCGAACCGCTCGGGATGCCGCGGCACGATGATCAGGCGGAGTTGGGGAAACCGGCGGCTCAGCTTTCGAGCGACGGCCGACGAAAGGACCTCTTCTTCCGCCTGAGTGCTGCCGGCGATCCAAACGATTTCATCCGGCCCGATCCCCGCGAGGCGGCGGAGCCGAGCGGTGGCCGGGTTATTGCGATCGGTCTGGGCTCCATCGTATTTCATGGAGCCGGTGACGTGGACCGCCGAGGCATCGGCGCCCAAGTGCTCGAACCGCCGCTTGCCCTCGGCGTCCTGAACCGCAACCAAGTCGAACGCCGCGAAGATCGGCCGCAAGAGGAATCGGCCGCGACGGTAGCCCGCGAAGCTCTTGTCCCCCAACCGCCCGTTGATGATCGCCAAGCGGACGCCGCGAGCCTTGGCCGCCCGAACAAGGTTGGGCCAAATCTCCAACTCGGCCAGCACCAGAATGGAAGGCCGGATTCGCCGCAAGGCCCGCGCCACGGCCCAGGAGAAATCCAGCGGAGAATAGAACACGATGAGGTCCGGAAAACGCTTGCGCGCCACCTCCATGCCGGTCCGAGTCGTCGTGGAAACGACGACTTCCCAGCGAGGATACGCGGCCCGCAGCGACTGGATCAGCGGAGGCAGCAGATTGACTTCGCCCACGCTGACCGCATGAAACCAAATGCAAGGATGCCGGCCCTCCCGTCGCGGTGCCGCCCCCAACAGCCGCTGCGCCCAGCCCTGGCGATATTTCCCCGTCGCGGCGGCTCGGTAAAGCAGAAGGGGACTGACCAAGATCAACAACAAGAGATATGCGATGTCGAATAGGATCGACATGGGGAATTCCTTTTCCCGGTGGGCGGCCGGCGCAATGAAGCTCGCATCGGTACCGGCGTGCCAAGGCTCGCCCTGGTACGCGGGGTATAGCTCCCGCCCTCAGGGAGTCTTCACGCAACACCCCGCTTCTTCATACAACAATGCTTGTACTTCTTGCCGCTGCCGCAGGGACACGGGTCGTTGCGTCCCACTTCCTGCGTCCGTTTGCGGAAGGGTTGCTTTTTCTCGGGTCGTTGTGAACCGTCGATGGCTTCCTGCTGCTGTTGTGCGATCTCGGCAACCGCGTTTTTCGAGGACTCCTTTTGTGCTTCGGTCTCTTGCCACATGGAGCGGACGAATCGCTCGTCCATTTGCTCCACGCGGAAGACCAGGTCCGTGATGCGGCGGGCCGTCGATTCCCACATCGCCTCGAACAGCCGCATCCCTTCCCGCTTATACTCGACCTTGGGATCGACCTGAGCATAACCGCGCAGGCCGACGCTGTTGCGGAGGTGATCCATCACCAAGAGGTGTTCCTTCCACGCGCTGTCGAGCGTGTGCAGAAGCAGGAATCGCTCCATTTTCCGCATTTCCGGGGCGTAGCGGTGATTGAACGCGTCGCGGAATTCCCACTCCAGATCGCGGCGTTCCATCCTCGCCACGTCGTCCGGGGTCAGCCGCAGGTCGATATGCTCCGCCGTCCATCGACAAAAGCGATCCAATTGCGGGTGGTCCGGCGGAACCTTGGCACGGAGATCGTCCCCCATTCCCTCGAACAAGGAACGCAACAAGGCCGAGCCTTCCTCTCGCAGTTTTTCGGCCTTCTCGAACTGCCGTTCCGAGGCCTCCAGGAGAATATCCCAAATCTCCTGTCCGGACTTGTTCTTCAGATCGTCCTCGGACAATTCCACGTTGAAACGGCTCCGGGCCCAGGCCAGCAGACCTTCCCGATCGTAGACTCGATGCCCGGATGCGTCACGGCCCGAATAATGCGCCAATCCCGCCCGCAACGGGAACTCGATCTCCTTGCGGCGATAGGCCTCCAGGGCCTTTTCGAACACCAATTCCTTGACCGCCGCCGGTTCCAAATCGCGCAGATCCTCGAGGTTCAGCTCGATGCCGAACTTGCCCCGCACCCAATTGACGCTACTGGTGAGACCGAAGTCGGGGTCGAGAAACTTCGCTCCCTCCCGAAGATCGACCTCGCGAATCGCGGCTTGTACCTTTTCCAGGAGCGCATCGAGAAGTTCTTCGCGGGGAATGCGGCGGATGTCGCGTTCCTTGACGTCCACCTTCCAGCGCGCGGTGATAGACTTCGCCAAGGCCTCCCAGTTCCAGTCCTCCGGATCGGCGTCTTCGGGCAGATTCTCCTCGATGAGATCGAAGAGCTGGCTTTCCGCCATCCGCTCGGCCTGATCACGGGCGAAGGCCTCCGCCGTGGAGAACTCCATGCCGCGGAAATCTCGGGCGTGAAATTCCGTGGAAAGCTGCCGGCCCGCCCATTCCGCGAACATCTCGGCCCCGTACATCTTGGCCAAACAGATGCCCAGATGGTGGTCGATCTGCTCTCGGATCATCCGCGTCACGAGCGTGCGGCAATCCGCCCCTTCGAGGACGTTTTGCCGATAGCTGTAGACGCGTTTTCGCTGCTCATCCATGACCTGGTCGTATTCGAGCAGATTCTTGCGGATTTCGAAGTTGCGTTCCTCGACCTTTTTCTGCGCGCCCTCGATGCGCCGCGTGACCATGCGGCTTTCGATGGCCTGGCCTTCCTCCATGCCCAGGCGGGTGAGGACATTCTTGACCCAATCGCCCGCGAAGATTCGCATCAGGTCGTCTTCCAGCGAAAGGTAGAACCGGCTGCTGCCGGGGTCGCCCTGGCGACCCGAACGCCCTCGCAACTGGTTATCGATCCGCCGGGCCTCATGACGCTCGGTTCCGATCACGTGCAGCCCGCCCAAAGCCACGACTTCGCGCCCCTCGGCCTTCATCTGCTCGCGTTTTTCGATCTCGTGGACGAGGGCATCCCACTCTTCGCGCGGGACGTCCAAACGCGTGGGATACTTGTGCTGCAAGACGGCCCAGGCCATGGCCTCAGGGTTTCCGCCGAGGATGATGTCCGTGCCGCGACCGGCCATGTTCGTGGCGATGGTCACCGCCCCCTTGCGCCCGGCCTGAGCGATGATTTCGGCCTCGCGGGCGTGATGCTTGGCATTCAGGACCTGGTGTTTGATGCCGCGCCGGCTCAGCATCTCCGAGAGCATCTCGCTCTTTTCCACCGAGACCGTACCGACCAGGATCGGACGCCCCTTGCGTTCGACATGATGCAACTTGGCCTTGGGGAGAATCTTCCGCTCGCCCTCCTTGGTGATGAAGACCAGGGAGTCGTCGCTCTCCTGTTTGATTTCGCCGATCTCGTATTCGTAGCGGGAGAACCAGAGCGTATCCCATTTGTGCATCCGCTCGATTTCTTCCACGATGGCCTGGTATTTCTCGCGGGCCGTACGGTAGATCACGTCCGGATGGTTGACGCGGCGGAGAGGGCGATTGGTGGGTATCGCCACGACTTCCAGCTTGTAGATTTTCCAAAACTCGTTCGCTTCGGTCATGGCCGTGCCGGTCATGCCGCAGATCTTGTCGTACAGCCGGAAGAAGTTCTGGATGGTGATCGTGGCGAGGGTCTGCGTCTCCTCCTTGATCCGCACGTTTTCCTTGGCTTCCACGGCCTGATGCAGGCCGTCGCTCCACTGCCGGCCGTGCATCAGCCGCCCGGTGAACTCATCCACGATGATCACCTCGTCGCCCTGCACCACGTAATGCACGTCGCGTTTGTAGAGGTGATGGGCCTTCAGCGCATTGTCGATGAGATGCGGCCACTCCAGGTTGCCGGCCGTGTAGAAACTCTCCACCCCGGCCAATTCCTCGGCCTTGCGGATGCCTTCCTCGGTAAGGTGGCAGGTACGGTCCTTTTCGTTGATTTCAAAATGCGCCTCCGGTTTGAGTTGCCGCGCGATCTGGTCCGCGCGGCGGTAGCGCGAGATATCGTCATGCGCCGGGCCGGAAATGATGAGCGGCGTTCGGGCCTCGTCGATGAGGATGTTATCCACCTCGTCGATGATGGCGTAGTGCAATCGCCCTTGCACTTGCTGCATTTCCGCCGGAAATCGATCATCGCCCCGCGCCGCCAATCGCATGTTGTCGCGGAGGTAGTCGAAGCCGAATTCATTGTTGGTCCCGTACGTGACGTCGCAGGCGTAGGCCTTTTGGCGTTCCCGCGCGGCCATGTCATGCTGAATCGCGCCGACGGTCAGGCCGAGAAACATATAGAGCGGCCCCATCCATTCCATGTCGCGCCGGGCCAGATAGTCGTTCACGGTGACCACGTGAACGCCCTTCCCTTCCAGGGCATTCAAATAGGCGGGCAAGGTGGCGACCAAGGTCTTGCCTTCGCCGGTGACCATCTCGGCGATGCTGCCCTGATGCAAGACCATGCCGCCCATCAACTGCACGTCGAAATGGCGCATCCCCAATACGCGACGAGACGCCTCGCGACAGACGGCGAAGGCCTCCACGAGGAGATCATCCAGCGACTCGCCGGCTTCCAACCGCTTGCGGAACTTTTCCGTCTGTTCCCGCAGCTCGCCATCCGTCATCTTTTGGTAGCGCGGCTCCAAGTCGTTGATCGCCTGCACTCTTGGTTGCAACCGGCGGACATAGCGCGCGTTGGCGGAACCAAAAACGGCGGTGACGCCGCGATCCACGGTCTGGCCCAGAACCGTAAAGGTGTCCGTGACCGCGTCCCAAAGGCGTTCCAACAGCTCCATCGGAGTTAAACCCTGATATTGAAGACGGCGTGGATTTTCGGGGAAGGGGTATTACCACCCATTCGGGCGGATTATGCCAATTAGACAGGTTGCCCCGCCTAAACAGGCACAACTACTGATTGTAGCAAATGCCGTGCCTGTGCAAAATGACAGGACTGCGCCCGGCTGGTCCGGGCCGCATAGCAAATCCAGGCCGCAAAACAAAGCTCTGACCGGAAAACAAAGCTCTGACCGCAAAACAAAGCTCTGACCGCAAAACAAAGCTCTGACTGCAAATTACGAGCCGACCGCAATCTAACGAATGGCCGGGAAAGCGTCAATCACGAACGCCCGAATGGCGCTCAATGGCGCTCAGCAGCAGCGGATCCGAAGGCACTCAGCCGCGGCGGATCCGAACCGGCGGCACAAGGGCATCTCGCGATATCCCTGCGCAAAACCTGGGGAGACTTCCCGGCACACAATTTGCACAGGTTGGTTTTACTCCGAAGGATAAGAAGCTGAGCAAATTGGGGTCCGCAGCTTTGTGGGTCTGCGTAAGATCGGTAAGCCGGTTTCGGCGATCCTGCGCAGTAACTGGACTTTTGCAAACTGCTCCCCTCTCCCTCTGGGAGAGGGGCAGTGGGTGATGGCTTGGTGAAGTTAGACAATCACGGCAAGCCGTTTTCGCGCCTAATTGCCCTCACCATAACCCTCTTCCAAGGCGGACGAGAACTTGTCACCACAATTTGCAAAAGTCCAGTAGTAAAATTAGTCTCTGAGGGTTTGGTGCAACCCGGCGAATGGGGGCATTTCGGGTCTTTCGACGGGCGACGCGACCCGGAACAGGGCAACGTGCCGTATCCCGGTCGCGCGGGAAACGGTTTCGCGTTTCGCGAACCGGCTTCGGGCAGGCCCGCCGGTTCGGTTATATTGGAGGGGTTCGTCAGATACCCCGTCAGCTATCCCCGGAATGACCGTCACCTATCCCGGGAGTGAGGAGCAGAGACGGGATTCAGCTTCCAGCCCTTACGACAAGAATACCGTGACACAAGCAGACTCCCCTCATTCACTGTCGCCTGGAGAGATCGTATTCCTGGGTACCGGCACATCGCACGGCGTGCCCGTGATCGGTTGTCGCTGCCCGGTGTGTACCAGCCAAGATCCGAGGAACCGGCGCACGCGGTGCTCGCTGGCGGTGGGCTTGCCGGAAGGGACGGTCCTCATCGACACCCCGCCTGAATTGCGCTTGCAGCTCGTTCGGGAAGGCATTGCCGATCTTCGGGCCGTGCTTTATACCCACGCCCATGCCGATCATCTTTTCGGCCTGGACGACCTGCGCGTCATCCCGCAGTATCTCAAGGCCCCGGTCCCTGTGTACTGCGAAGCCGCCGTGCAGGCCCGAATTCGCAAGGCCTTCGACTACGCCTTTGAGGAAGGCGCGCCCGCGGGCGGAGTCCCCCAGCTCGAATTCATCACCATCGACACGGAACCGTTCGATCTCTTGGGCGCCCGGGTGATCCCCCTGCGACTGAAGCACGGGCCTTGGGACGTGCTGGGCTTCCGCTTCGGTAAAGTCGCTTACTGCACCGACGTCAAGCATTTTCCCGAAGAGACTTTGGACCGCCTGCGGGACCTGGACGTCATGATCCTGGATTGCTTGCGCCACGAGCCGCATCCCACGCATCTTTCGGTGGAAGAGGCCCTCGCGATCATCGACCTCTTGCGGCCCCGTCGCTGCTACTTGACGCACATCTGCCACCGCTTGGACCACGCAACATTCAGCCGGGAACTGCCGCCGGGCGTCGAGCCGGCCTACGACGGCCTGAGAATCCAAGCCGAGACGATGCCGCCTCCATGCACCGCCGACAGGCTCTCCCTGCCGTCCGTGGAGCTGTAGCATCGCACATTGTCCGTGGATGATTCCCGCTTATTGACGGAGTCCGGCTCATTGACGGGGTATGAATAATGACGCGAATAATGAGGGAATCGGATCGACGCGAGTATTGGACGCGCCGATTGAGGGAATACGACCAAGGGCATCTTCTGGCTGCCTGGGACGACCTATCGCCGGACCGCCGCGAGGCCCTCCTCGAATCGCTGCAAGCCGTGGACTTCGACCTCATTCGCCGCCTGTATGAGAATCGAGGCTACAAGCCCGAAATCGGCGATCTCCTGCGGAACGCGACTTCGCCTCGCGGGCCGAGATTGAGCGATCGCGCGGATGCCGCGCGTCGCAGGGCGGCCGTGGAATGCGGCGAAGAGGCCCTCCGCGGCGGTCGAGCGGCCTGCGTCTTGGTCGCGGGCGGGCAGGGTTCTCGGCTGGGGTTCGAGCACCCCAAGGGGATGTTTCCCATCGGGCCGTTGTCCCGACACTCCCTCTTCCAAATCTTCGCGGAAAAGATCCTCGCCCGGGGAAAACGCTACGGCCGCCGCCTTCCCCTGGCCCTGATGACCAGCCCCCTGACCCACGCCGAAACGGTCGATTATTTCGAACGGCACGAGCGATTCGGGCTGGGCGATGATTTGCACATTTTTTGCCAGGGGACCATGCCGGCGGTGGACGCGACCACAGGCAGAATCCTGATGGCCCGGCCTGATGCCTTGGCCCTCAGCCCCGACGGCCACGGGGGAATGCTCGCCGCGATCCATCGCAGCGGCGTTTTGGAGCGATTCCGGCAGGAAGGCGTCCGCCACCTGTTCTATTTTCAGGTCGATAACCCGCTTTTGGACGTGGCGGACCCGGAGTTCATCGGCTGGCACATTCTTGCCGGATCGGAGATGTCCACGCTGGTGATCGCCAAGCAAACGCCGCTCGACAAGGTCGGCAATGTCGTCCAGGTGGGCGACCGCCTGCACGTCGTCGAATACAGCGACCTTCCCCAGGATTTGGCCGTTAGGCCGGGGCTGGACGGCAAGCCGTTGCTTTGGGCGGGGAGCATCGGAGTCCATGTGATGGAGGTCGATTTTCTCGCGCGCGTGGCCGATCTAGCGGAAGCCCTGCCTTTTCATGTGGCTCTTAAGAAGATGACTTATTACGACCCCGAGACCCGGACCATCGTAGAACCGGAAACGGCGAACGCGGTGAAATTCGAGCGCTTCATCTTCGACCTTATCCCGCACGCCGAGAATGCGATCGTCATCGAGGCGGCCGAGAACGATCAATTCGCCCCTCTGAAAAACGCTCCCGGTGCCGCGCGCGATACGCCGGAATACGTGCGAGACCGCATGGCGGCCAAGTGCCGACGCCTGCTCCGCGAGGCCGGCTGCGAAACGCCCGGCGACCCGATCGTCGAGATCAGCCCGCTTTTCGCCTTGGATAGCTGGGAATTGTCGCAAAGACTGCCGCGAGGAACACGAATCGCATCGCCGACCTACTTCGGGCCGGAGGGGCCGATAGCGGTTGACGCCGCCGGCGGAACGCAGGGCGCAGGATAGTCTTCCTTGCCGCGGACCGGCGCTTGCGGCGCGATTTGCCGCAACCGGCAGGTCGCAATCATAGTAGCAATCATAGTGGCAACATTACGGAGCCGACACGGAGCCGGCGCATCAAAACTCCGATCGAACGGGAATTCGCCCCCATGCTGCACGCGGTAATCTTGGCCGGAGGAACGGGAACCAGGCTTTGGCCGGAGAGTCGCGCGGCCAGGCCCAAACAATTCCTCGCCGTTCGGGGTGATCGCACCTTGATTCAAAACGCCGTGGACCGGCTGGGCGACCTGGTGCCTTTGGATCGAATCCTGATTTCCACGACGCGGGATCTGGCAGGGCCGCTGCACGAGTCCTTGTCCATCTTGCCGCGGGAGGCCTTCTTGTGCGAGCCTTATCCCCGCAATACCGCGCCGTGCATCGGTCTGGCCGCGGTGCATCTCTTGCGGCGCGACCCGGAGGCCGTCATGCTCGTCATGCCCGCCGACCACATCATCGAGCCGC
>JAAZNR010000289.1 GCA_012798155.1 Thermogutta sp.
CCTGCCGCAGTTCGTCGGCGTTACGGGCCTTGCCGGGATACGAGCCTGTGGCCATAATCCCGCCGCCGGTAAGCCCCGCGTCGCTCTCGAAGCCGCCTACGTCGTCGCCCTGCCAGCAGTGCATGGAGATGGGGATGGAAGCCAGCTTTTCCAAAGCCGAGGCGACATTCACCCCCAACTCCGCATACCGTGCCGCCGCCGTCTCGAAGGTCTTTTCAATTTCGGACGCCATATCCCTCTCCCTAGCTTTTTCTCCCCAGCTTATCGATCCATTGCATTTTTCCGAAACTCTCGCACTCACGCCGGGGGCGTTCCCCCCGACCGCTTTGACAACCGGCGGCCGGCGGCGTTAGATCATCAGCCGCAGATCATCAGCCGCGGGCGGGCGTCATCCGGCACGCCGCCGTGCAAGCTCTCCGAAACTTGAGACGACCTTCCGTACGGCGGCAATGACTTTCCGTGCGGCGGCAATCCTGAAGAACCGGCCGTCGTGCCATGCCGTCTCAAGGAATCGCTCACGCAAAGCAGAGTCTGATTGCGAAGCGGGGTCTATTGTGACACGCCGCCGGAGTCGTTTCCAGCACCCCGCCGCCAACATTTTTGGCGGGAACAGGTCTCGGGACGTTCGCCGGCAGGATTACGGAGTTCAAGCTGAATTCCAAGTTCTTTCCCGCTGCCCGACTTGCCGCGATCAGCGCCGACCTCGACGGTTGCTAATCGCCGCGGTAAACTGAAACTTTCGCGCCGATTGTCGAAAAGCACCTCTTGGGCGAGGGAATGGGATGGACGCGGAGTCGCGCAGAGTGGTCATTACCGGGCTGGGTGTTATCAGCCCGATTGGAAGCTCGAAAACCGCCCTGATGGATTCGCTGCGAAACAGACGCAGCGGAGTGGGGTTCCTGTCGGTCTTGCCGCCGGAGGCGGTCCCCGTCCGCTACAGCGGCGAAGTCAGGGATTTTACCGGCTCCATCGGCGATTTCGGCAGCATCTCCAAGGAGGTTCAGAAGAACCTGCGGAAGGCCCTGAAGGTCATGTGCCGCGAGTGCCAGATGGGCGTTGCGGCCGGCCAATCGGCCCTGAACGACGCCCGGATCGCGCCCGGCACGGTCGATCCCTCCCGGATCGGCGTCTGCTTCGGCAGCGATTATATGGTCAGCTCGCCCGAAGAGTTCATCGAGGGCTTCCGCCACGCCAGAGATGAGAACGGCGCATTCCGGTTCGCGCTCTGGCCCGTCAAGGGAATGCCGCAATTGTTCCCCTTATGGCTGTTGAAATATCTCCCCAACATGCCCGCCAGCCACCTGGGCATCTACAACGACCTGCGGGGACCGAGCAACTCCCTGACCCTCCGCGAAGCCACGCCCAACGTCTGCGTCATGGATGCCCTGAACACCATCCGTTACGGTCGTGCGGATGCTATGCTGGCCGGTTCGACCGGCACGCGATTGAGCACCATGAAACTGATGCATTGTCTGCAACAAGAGGAGTTGGTCGTCACCGACGACCAGGACCCGGCCACCGTGAGCCGCCCCTTCGACAAGAACCGTCGCGGTATGGTGCTGGGAGAAGGGGCGGGCGCCGTGCTGTTGGAAGAGCTTTCCCATGCTCGCAGTCGCGGGGCGACCCTGTACGCCGAAGTGCTCGCGGCTTGCTCCGTTGCGGCGATAGCCGGGAACGGCGTGAGCGACCTGCGGCAAGCCGTCCGCTTGGCGCTCACCGAGGTCCTGAAACAGGCCGGCCTGGACCCGGCTCGGGTCGACTTCGTAGTCGCCAACGGCCTGAGCACGCGGACGGCCGACCGAGAGGAGGCCTTGGGTATCGCCGACGTCTTCGGTCCCGGCTCGGTTCCCGTCGTCGCTCCCAAAAGTTTCTTCGGCAACCTGGGGGCCGGCAGCGGCATGGTGGAACTGATTATCGGCGTCCTTTCGTTGCTGGAAGGGTCGCTCTTCCCCACTTTGAACTGCGATACGCCCGATCCCGACTGCCCGGTTCGGGTTGCTCGCGACGGAGGGATTCCCGCCGGCGACATATTCGTCAACCTTAGTTTCAACTCGCAGGGACAGGCATCGGCGGCCGTGATCCGCCGCTTTTCGACAGACTGACCGGCGGTTCCGCATTCGGCGGACCGTCCGGCGCCCGATCGGACGCCCAGGGCCGGGATCGGTCTTGTTTATCGTTCGGGTTTCTCGTTCTGGTTGCCTCCGCGCTGATCGATGTCTACCATTTTCTTGGGGGCTGGTTCCATTTGCGCGAGGAGGGATGAACATGGTCCCGTTGCTCGACCTCTCGCAGAACGAGTGCGCGCTGCTGCTGGAACTGTTGGAGCGGGAGCGGGCCGATCTCCATTGCGAGATACGGCACACTCGATTCGCGGACGTCAGGGACGTGCTCCGCGAAAAGCGCTGCCTCGTGGAGGCACTGCTGAACAAGATTCAGCAAACCTCGCCCGAGGTTTCCGAGACGCAATTGGACCCCCTGTGACCGCCTTCGGGGCCAATGCGTCTGAGGGGTTTCTCCCGCGCGGGGAAATGACTTGTGTCAGTTTCCCGTGAGGCTGGGGAACGTCGCTTGCAAACCGCGCCGCACCATCATCACGCCGATTGCGGCCAGGATCAGCGCCGCCATCTTGGAGGCCGTCCGCAAGCCGGTGGGTCCCACAACTCTTTCGATACCCGATGCGGTGCGAAAGAACACTCCCGCCAGGCCGATGTTTACGACCGCGGCAAGGAGGGCCGGCAAAGCACCGTACGAATTCGTCAACAGTAAAACCGTCGTCAGGACGGCCGGGCCGGCAATCAGCGGAATGCCCAGGGGCACGGCGCCCAGCGAATCGGGATCCGGCCGGAGCCGACCCTTTTCCGTGGCAAACAGATCTCCCATCGCCAAAACGAACAGGAGTATTCCCCCCGCCATCATGAAGTCACCGATCGTGATTTGCAAGTAAAGCAAGACCCAACGGCCGGCCAGTCCGAAGCCGATCACCACGATCGCCGCGGTCAGCAGCGATTGTCGAATGACCCGCCGCTTACCGACTTCCGAAAACTCGGCGGTCAACCCCAAATAAAGCGGCAGGATGCCGATGGGATCGACGGCCACGAAGAGCGGAAGCAGGCAATAAAGAAAGCGGTTCAAGAAGTCCGCGAAAGCGTCCATGGCGTTTGTCCGGCCGACTCCGGAAGCGGGTTGCAAATCCCCGCGGATTGAATCAGGATAGCACGTGAAAGGTCGAAAGGCATCCGCTGGGGGTTTCCGCATCGGCCGTCCGGGGAAAGCTCATGGGTCAGCAGTGGTATTACGCCAAGGGCGAACAGAAGATCGGGCCGATTACCGCGGGCGAGCTGAAACGCCTGGCGCAGAACTCGGAATTGCTGCCCGACGACCTCGTCTGGCGGGAAGGACTGCGGGATTGGATGGCCGCCAAACGCATTCGCGGGCTTTTTCCGGAAAGCGAGGCGGCGGAGGCCGCCCCGGCGGCTCCTTCCCCGGCGGCGCAGGAATCCGTCGCGCAGGAGGCTTTACCCGGCGTTCCGGATGAATACTCTTTGGCACAACCGGCTTCGCCCCTGAGCAATAGCCCCGCGGCAGACCCCACGAAACCCGCGTCCGACCCCACCAAGGAAAGTCAACCCTTGCCTCGGCGCCCGCCGCCGCTATCGCAGACGCCTTCGCCGCCGCAAGACGGACGCACCGATCGGCTCAAAGCGGCATTCGAGAACTCGCCCACCACCTTCGCGCGATCGCGCGAAAGCCAGGGCGGCCACGTATTCGACGCCTTCCTGGGACTCTTGCGGCAATTCTTCGGCAGCGAGTTCATCAACGGCACCTTGCGGCTGTTCGCGCTGTGTGGACAATTCGGCCTCTGGGCGGGGGCGGCCGTCGCCGTCATCGCCGGACTGTCCGCCGGTCTGCGGCGATCCGAGTTCGCCGACGTCTTTGCCGGGATCGCCTTCGCGGCGGTCCTGGTGATTTTGCAATACGCGGCCGCCCGACTGCTCTTCGTCTTGGAACGCTGGGATCGCCTTGTTCCTGCGCAGCTCGGCTCCTCGGCACCCACGGACGGGCTGTCGCTGATGTCGCTCTTCGTCGGCATAACGGGCCTGGTCTTATCTACCGCGATCGCCTTTCGCAGCGGGACGCCGAATCTCCTCTTCGTCGCGTTGGGGGTTTTCATCGTCTTCACCTACCTCAGCCTTTCCATGCTGAATCTGGAAGGCATGAACATCTCGATTGTTCCCGAGACCTCGCCGGCCGAAGAGGCATTGGGACTTTTGCAGTTCTTTTTCAAGATGATTTTGCGGATTACGCCGGTCCTGTTCGGCACGCTGATTCTGCTCGGCTTCTTCCAATTGCTGGTTGCCTTGATCCTGGGTTTTGGAGAAGAACGGGAGGTCGCGCCGGGCGATTTCGAGCAATTGGGCAAGGCCCTCGATCGCCGATTACTGGAATTCGCCTTCCAGACGTCGGGGCGGCTCTTCCTGATTCTCGGCGGCCTTTTCCCGGTCATAACGTATTTGTTCTTCGTTTTCGGACAGCTTGCGTTGGCCCTCTTGGCCTCCATCCTCGCAATTCCAGCCAGACTCGA
>JAAZNR010000290.1 GCA_012798155.1 Thermogutta sp.
CGATCACGGCGCGGACCTCGGCGATCAGCTCGGCGGTGGATTGCGGCAACGATTCCTCCGCGGCCGACGCGGCAGACTCGACAGACGGCGGCTCGCCCGGTGCCTCCGCGGCGGGAACGTCGCCGGGCGTTTGGGAAAGAGCGGGCAGCGGGAGGGACGACGCGGTCCCCTCGGTTGCCGGAGCGGGCGGCGAGGCGGCTCGATGCGCGGCGGGCGGATTCGCCTCCTTTTCCTGACGCAGACAGCCGCCCGGCACCAACAGGGCGGAGACGATCAAGGATACGCCCGCCGCGATTGCGGTGCGACCGCGGAGCAGGCCAAGCGACCGGGACAGGGGCGCGGGCGGGAGGTTGCGTTTGGCCATGATGCGCGCTTGTTTCATGCGGTGCGTGCCTTTCCCGAAACTCCTCGGGCCGTCAGCGGGCCGCCCCCGGCACGTCGGCCAAGATCTTGCCGCCTTCCTCGATGGTGAGTCGGCGATCGACCGGCAAGCTCTCCAGCACATCCACGCCGCCGCCCAGCCAGCGGATTTCCAACCGGTCCACGCGGTCATGCTTGCCGAGGCCGAAGTGCAATCGCGTGCCGAAATGGCCTTGGTATCCCCGGCCGGCGTGGACTTCGTCGAGTTGGCGCAAGTCGCCCGCCGTGACAATCACGTGCGAGCCCACGCCGTCGCGGTTGGCTCGCCTGCCGACCAGGCGGACTTGCAGCCAATGGTTGTCGTTGACCGACTCATTGCGAAGCACGCTAGCGGGTCGGCGGGAGTTGAGGATGACCGCGTCGATGCGGCCGTCGTTGTCGAAGTCGTCGAAAACCGCCCCGCGCCCCACGGATGCGGTTTGGAAGGCGTCGCCGGCCTCGGCCGAGACGTCGACGAACTTGCCGTTGCCTTGATTGACGAGGAGGACGGGCGGAGCGGCCAGTGACGTGGTATCGTCCAGCAATTCGATGTTGTCGATCAAGTGACCGCGGACGTAGAAAATGTCCTTGTGACCGTCGTTGTTGACGTCCACCAGGGCGCACCCCCAGGTGACGTGATTGAAGGACGCGGTACCCGCCCCGGTCTGCTGCGTCACGTCATCGAAGAGGTCCCCACCCAGGTTCTTGTACAAGGTCGCCCATTGTCCTTGGTAAGAAGTGACGAAGAAGTCGAGCAGGCCGTCGTTATCGAAGTCCCCGCAGTCCGTGGCCATGGAGCCGTGGGCCAGGCCGGCGGAATCGAAGGCCACCCCCGCCAACAGGCCGATGTCCTCGAACTTTCCGGTGCCGTCGTTTTTGAGGAGGGAATTGCCGGGCGGTCCGTCGCTGAGCACGAGGATATCGGTATCGCCGTCGTTGTCGTAGTCGGCGGCGACGATGCCCATGCCCCGGCCTTCGTGCCGATTCACGCGGGATTCCTCACTGACGTCGCTGAACGTGCCGTCCCCGTTGTTGCGGAAGAGGTTGTCCGGCCAATGGCGGAAACGGGAGGGATCGGGATAGATTTCCAAACCTTTCCATCTGGCGATCACTCCCATGTCGGGAGAAAAGGCCAGATAGTTGGCCACGTAGAGGTCGAGCAGCCCGTCGCCGTCGGCGTCCACGAAAACGACGCCCGCCCCGGCCTTTTCAGGATGGGCCAGCCGCGTGCCCGTCTTTTCGGTAACGTCGCTGAACGTGCCGTCCCCGTTGTTGCGGTAGAAGACGTTGGGGCCGTAATTGGAGATGTAGAGGTCCTGCCGCCCGTCCGCGTCGTAGTCGCCCACCGCCACACCCAAACCGTAGCCCGTGTCGCCGACGCCGGCCGTGTCCGTGACGTCGCGGAAGCGGAAGCCCCCCAGGTTTTTGTAAAGGCGATTGCGCGGCATATCATTCGCCACGGCGGCGGGCAACGGCGCGCCGTTGAGGAAATAGACGTCGATCAGGCCGTCGTTGTCGAAGTCGAAGGAGGCCATGCCCGAGGCCACGGTCTCCACGATGTAACGCCGCCCGGTACTGCCGTCCGTGTGAACGAAGTCGATCCCCGACGAGGCGGTGACGTTCCGAAACAGCACCTTTTCCTCAGCGTACGCATGGGAAAGGCGTGGGAGCGTCGCGGCGACGAGCAGGCCTGCAATCGCGGGAACCGCCCAACGCCGACTGCGAAACAAGCGGCGAGACCGGCCGCGTGCAGAAACCTTGCAGCCGCCCGCTCCCTTCGAGCGGGGGCCTCGAAACTTGTGGGAAAATGCTCTCATAGCACGGCAACATCGATGAGAGTTCAACACCGAAACCGCGGGGATTCGAGCCGGCGTATTCCACTTGCCCGGAATCCCCGAACGGACCGGCCGAATTCCTTTCTGGTAATTTTAGCCGGAAAGGAAAAAGAAGGCCCCGATCCGGCGAAGGATCGGGGTGAATTCAATTTCAGGAAGCGAAAGGGAGGAGGGGTCAGTAGTTGTTGACGGTCTCGCGGCCAAGGCGGGTACCCAGGGCGCCCCACACGCCGTAGGGGCTGGGGCCGCCGCCGACTTCCGGCGCCGCCAAATTGCCGGTATCGATGGTATCGCTGATGAAGCGGACCGAGCCGTCCGCCAAGGCGGCGTTCACACCGCCCGGGTGATAGCTGTCCGGCGGCATCACGTGGTCTTGGCCCCATTCGGAGGACGCACCCTTGCAACCGATCGAGTTCGGCGGGAGGACGGTGCTGAAGCCGGTCACCACGGCGGCGCCCCAACCATAATGGACGCCGCGAATCTCGCCGATCCCCGGAGCGGAAGCGGTGATGGTGTTGCTAGGACCTTTGAACGCCAAGCAAGCACCGGGGTTACCCCGCAAGGTTCCTTCGCCGACATCTTCGACGTAATTACCGTGCGTCTCCCGCACGTCGAATCGCGTGGAGACCACGACCTCGCTGACGGCGATGGTGTTGCTGGAACCGTCTTGGATGCCGGAGAAGCCGATAAAGCTGTCATTACCGAAGATGCCGCGGGGAGGAGTCACCCGCCACCAATCCACGTTGATGTCATCTCCCCAGCAGAAGACGTAGGAGTTGTCGCCTTGCCACCAGTAGGGCCGGCCGTCGTCCCGAATCTTGCCGGCGGCTCCATCGGAGGGGCAGAGGATGGACGGGACCTGCACGTGGTGCGGTAGAAAGTCCCAACCGTACCAGGGCACGGGCCCCCAAGCATTGTAACGAGGCGGCTGCGGCGAGGCCCATTGGTTGTACAGAGAAGTCTGCTCCAAATAGGGGAGCAACATCACGAACGCGCTCAGCCCCCCGTGAGTGCTTTTTTCCTCCGGAGGAGAACCATCTCGAGGACCTTGGCGGAGGCTGGGGAAGACGTTGTGGGCATCGTGATAGTTGTGCAGCGCCAACGCGATCTGCTTGAGGTTGTTGGTGCATTGCGATCGCCGGGCGGCCTCCCGCGCCGCCTGCACGGCCGGCAACAGCAGCGCGATCAAGATGCCGATAATGGCAATCACCACCAAAAGTTCGACCAGGGTAAAACCCCTGATCCACTTACGCCACGATCTCTTGCGTACCATGACACCACCTCTTCTTTTGAAAAGACATCGGCAACTCGCCGCGACGGCTGCGTGCGACACGATCACTTCTACATTTACATAGAAACCCTACGTTACTACATCTATAAAGAAACCCTACGTTACGCAACGCGCGAATCAACGGACAAGCAGTCGAGTCGCCGCGTGAAAAGGCCTTCGGAGGAAATGATCGTCAGGATTAGGACGCCCTCGATTCCAACCGCCTGCGGTGCCTGTCCGAGAACGCCGACCACTCACTCATTTTTGCCTGTAGTATAACAATCGCGAGGCTTCGCAACAACAAAAAAACAGATCCATAGGAAAATTAAGGCAAGCACTCCTGCGCCACTTTTCCTATGAATGTTGTAACCAAAATTGTCGACTTATTTCGCCGGATCAACGGCTGGACAGCTCGAAGGTGAAGGTATTGTCGCCGCTCGCTTTGACTTCGGCCGTCAACCTGGAGGTATCGGCGGAGCGGTACTTGGCCGGCACGACGTTGGCTGCCGCGGCGGTGGCGGCCGCTCCGCCTTGAGCTTGCGCTTTGATGCGAGCTGCTTCCTCGGGGCTGATGCTGCCACCCCTGGCCCGCGGATCCTGCGACGGGGCCGACGACGCGGCCGCGGCCACCGGCTTGGTAACAGAGACGGCGTACGAGCCGGGCATGGCGCCGTCGCCGGGATTCAACGTCGTCAGCGTGAACCGGCCGTTCTCGTCGGTGGTTCCGAACGCGGCTCGGGCCCCGTCCGATTTCGGGACAAAGGACACCGTGGCTCCCGGCAAGGGGGCCCCATCCAACGTGACAGTGCCGCTCACCTTGACGGTATTCAACTTCGCGCCCCCGCCGCCGGGACAACCCGCAGCCGCAATCAAACCCGCCGCGCAAATCAATCCCAAGCAAACACGCAACATGGCAGACCTCCGCGAAAAGAAAGGGACGTAAGGGACACCTCGCCAGGGGCGGCTCCGCGGTGGCACGCGATCCACTTCTTGAATCACCGTGCGGCCGTGCCCTTTTCGGACGATCCGCCGCCGCGCCTCGCCGAAACACAGGCGATGGTCGGCGATTTCGATCCAGCGCGTTCAATATAGGCGGGCAGGTTGCGGGCCGTCAAGCCGGCGAGACGAAATCCGCGGGGTGCGGACGCGGGGTCTCGGCGATGCGAGCGTTACTCGGCCGGGTGGCTGGGGTCGGAGCGGAGCGAAGCCCCCAGACGCCCATTTTCGCGCCGCCTCCACCGCCGGCTCACGCCGGCGGCTCATGGAACTGATGCAAAACGCAAACGTGATGCGCAACGCGCAAGCGCGAGCCGCTAGCGCCAGCCGGGTGGCTGGGGTCGGAGCGGAGCGCAGCCCCCAGACGCCCATTTTCGCGCCGCCCCCACCGCCGGCTCACGCCGGCGGCTCGCATTTGCGCTACGAAACCGTGCACACGCGCCCGCCGGCTTGCGCCGGCCGCGCACGTTTCGTTGCGTGAGGACCCGGCCGCAACGCTTGTCCTCTCCCCGCGATGCCGCGTTATCATGAAACGGAGGTCGGTCACGCGGCGCCTAGCTCGGACCCGGCACTGCCGGACAAGCCGGCAGTGGCACCCGTCGCGGGTTTACGATCGGAGCTTTCAGCAGGTCTAACTCGACTTTTGCAAATTGTGGTGACAAGTTCTCGTCCGCCTTGGAAGAGGATTATGGTGAGGGCAATTAGGCGCGAAAACGGCTTGGCGTGATTGCCTAACTTCACCAAGCCCTCACCCACTGCCCCTCTCCCAGAGGGAGAGGGGAGCAGTTTGCAAAAGTGCAGGTCTAAGATTGACGTCTCCGGCGGGTTTACGATCGCGTCTTCCAGCAATTTGAGAGCGATTCGAGGAGGCTTTTTCCACCACGATGAGCAGCGAAAAGGCCGTCGCCCTGGTTTTGCGGACCCACGACTTCAGCGAAAGCAGCGTGGTGGCCCACCTGTATACCCGAGAATTCGGGAAAATCCGCGTTCTGGCCAAGGGAGCGAAACGGCCGAAAAACCCCTTCGACTTCGCTCTTGACCTGTTGGCCCTTTGTCGAATAGTCTTCCTCCGCAAATCGACCGAGGGACTGGACTTGCTGACCGAGGCCAAGCTGCTGCGGCGCTTTCGCGTGGAGCGCGAGAACTTGCCCGGGCTGTACGGGGCGTATTACGTCGTGGAACTTCTTCACGCCTTGACCCACGACTACGACCCCAACCCGCCCTTGTTCGATTTGGCCGTGGAGACCATCTCGGCGCTACAGAACCAGCCGCGCCCGGCGTGGCGGGTGGCACGCTTCGAATGGCAACTCCTAGACCTGCTGGGACACGGCCCCAGTTTGGAGGTCTGCGTGGGATGCGGGGAACCGATCGGGCAGGGAGAGCAGGGCCGGCTGTACTTCGGACTGCAAGACGGCGGCGGCCTTTGCCCACGCTGTCGCCCCGGCCGGCGTAACGTGGTGACGTTGAAGGCCGAGACCTGGCGCGTGATGCGGGCGTTGGCCTCGCCGGGGGAGGAGGCCGCGGAGGGCCGGGAGATACCGCCGCCGATCCGCGGGGAACTGCGAGGCGTGCTGAATCAGTTGATCTGTCACTTGTTGGGCCAAAGGCCGCGGATGCATGAATACCTGGCGATGCTTCCTTGGTAGTCGCGAATGCCCCGGCACGCCCGGTCGCCGCGCCCGCCTCGCTTCGCGATACCGGAGGATCGTGCTCAGGGGGTTGGCGTGCCTTTTGGTGCCGCTTGCGGCGGGTTGCCGGAGCATGTTGGAGCTGCCCCCCTCCGCCCGCGATTCCGGTTATCAAACCGCGCCGCAAGACGACGAGGGAGGCTGGCTATTTCGCCGCCTGACGGGGCAAGAGTCCGCCGCGGAAGAAGGGGCGGCGGGCGCCGGGACGCCCGCGGTCGAGGCAGGCACCCGCGCGAACCCGCCGCCGCCGGATTCCCATGCCGCCCCCGCCGCGAACGCCCCGCAACCGGTCCCGGCGGACGACGACGCCCTGGTCCTCTCCACCAGCGACGTCCCCGTGGAAAAGGAGGAAACTTGGGGACTGCTCGATCTGCCCGAGCGGTTCGTCGGGCTGTTCAAGCCCAAACGGGACGAAGACTTGGCCCGGCGGCTCTTCCAAGAGGGCGTCGCGGCCTATCGGCAAAAGGACTACGTCACGGCGGCGGC
>JAAZNR010000291.1 GCA_012798155.1 Thermogutta sp.
AGGGTTATGGCGAGGGCAATTAGCCGCGAAAACGACTTGCCGTGATTGTCTAACTTCACCAAGCCCTCACCCACTGCCCCTCTCCCAGAGGGAGAGGGGGAGCAGTTTGCAAAAGTCCAGCTTAATTCTGGAATTAGCCGACGTGTTAATTCTGGTGGAATTAGCCGACCAGCGACATTGTGGGCACGTCCCGGCGGATTCCGCAAAAATGAGCCTGTCGCCAATCCCCATTTTTAACTCTGGACTTTTGCAAATTGTGGTGACAAGCTCTCGTCCGCCTTGGAAGAGGGTTATGGCGAGGGCAATTAGCCGCGAAAACGACTTGCCGTGATTGTCTAACTTCACCAAGCCCTCACCCACTGCCCCTCTCCCAGAGGGAGAGGGGGAGCAGTTTGCAAAAGTCCAGTTGTGACAAAGCGTTAGTTTAGCCCAAGCCGACCCCTGCGCGAGGCGGGGACGCGGGATGGCCGCGGCATCACTGCTGGAACTCCGCCTCGGCGGGTTCGTCCGGGACTGGTGCTGCGGGCATCGGCATGGGCCAGGTCTGATCGTCTTGCGGTGCCGCAGACTCCGACGGCGGAGACGCCGACGATGGTGCCGGCTGGACGGGCGGAGGGGCGGCGCTACCGGCCGGCGGCATGGGCTGTGGCGCGACGCCGCTCTGATTCGGGCCGGGCTGTGCGGCACCATCGGCGGGCGGCAGCGCCCCATTCGGGACCGGCGGAACGACCGGCGCGGCAGGGGCGACGGGCGCGGCAGGGGCGACCGGCGGGGTAGGAACGACGGGTGCGGCAGGGGCGACTGGCGGGGTAGGAACGACGGGTGCGGCAGGGGTGACCGGTGGGGCAGGAACGGCCGGCGCCTCCGGAGCCGCGGCCGGGGCCGGTTGCGGGGCGGGCGCCGTGCCCGGTCCCTGCGGTCCCGCGGCCTGACGACCCGCCGCGTTCGTCAGCGACGCGAGTGTGGTGGCGGGTCGGCGATACCGAATCTCCCAGCCCCCTCCCAGGGCCTTGAAGACCGAGACCAGGTTCAACGCCACGTTGCCGCGGGACTCGGCCTGGGCGTCCTCCTGTTGCACCAATGCCCGCTGCGAATCGATGACCCGTTGAAAATCGGTCAAACCTTCCTGATACTGGGCCATGGCCAGCGCGGAGGCGGCGGCCGTGGCCTGGGTGGCTTGGGCCAGGGCGATCAGCCGACGCTTCTCTTCCAAAAAGGCGGTAATCATGTCTTCCGCCTCTTCGTTCGCCCGCAAGACCGCTTCCTGATACCCCAGCACGGCCTGGCGGAACCGCGCATCCTCCATGTACACGGAATTGCGAATCCGCCCGTAGTTGAGGATGTTCCAGCGGAAGCCCGGCCCGACCATGCCGCTAAAGCTCCGCTCGTTGAAGACCTTGCTGAAGTCCTCGGCCTGATAGGCGATTTGACCGGTGATGGCGATGTGGGGATAGAACTCGGATTCGGCGATGCCGATGCGAGCGCACTGGGCGGCCGCCAATCGCTCCGCTCGTTTGACGTCCGGCCTTCGCCGCAGGAGGTCGGCGGGAATGCCCACCACCACGTCGGCCGGGACCTCGGGGATCTTGCCGGTCGGGCCGAGGATCGGGTCGAGGTCCTGCGGCGGCTCGCCCAGCAGCGTGCAGAGGCGATTCTCCGCCACCCGCCGCAAGGATATCAGCATGGGGATGAGCGCCTCGGTGTTCGCCAAGATGGCCTGTGCCTGATGGACGTCGAGCCGGCTGACGACCCCTTGCTCGAACCGCGCTTGGGCGATCCGCAGGGTGTTCTTCTGCAATTCCACGTTTTGCCGGGCCAGCGTCAACCGCTCGTCGATCGTGCGGAGTTGGATGTAGGTGGAGGCCGTCTCGGCCTGCAAGAGCACGAGGGCCGCATTGTAGGCCTCGTCCTCGGCCGCCAGGCCGGCCTCGGCGGATTCGATGGTGCGGCGGAAGCGCCCCCAGAAGTCCAATTCCCAGGCCATTTGCGCCCCCAGCGACCAATCGCTGAAGGACATCGCGTAGCCGGGGAGATCGGAGAAATTGGAGTTTGGAAAGGCGTTGCGGCTGCTCTGGCTACGCATGTAAGAGCCGACGGCCTCTTGCTGTTGCGGCCACCAGGAGCCGCGTGCCAGGCCGAGCGCGGCGCGGGCTTCCAGGATCCGCTCGGCGGCGATCTTCAGCGGCAGGTTCTCTTCGTAGGCCGCCTGCACCAGTTCATTCAGCATGGGATCGTTGAAGACGGTCCACCACTCGGCGTAGTCGGCGGAACCGGTGCTGATCCCCGGCTCGGAGGCGTCCAGGAAGGCCTCGCCCACTTCCGCGTTGGGCGGGCGGTAGTTGGGCCCGACCTTGAAACCGCTGTGGATCCACTCGCGAAAGCCGGTCATGCAGCCCGCCGCGAACAACAGGAGCGTGAGGATCGCCACGGTGCGGGTGGCCCGCCCGGCACCGGGAGCGGCGGGCGGCCTGGGGTCTCGTCGGTCCTGCTTGTCATGGCGGCGGCCCGATACCTCTCCGTCGCCCACCTTCCGTGTCGCTGAAATCGGATCCATGCTTTCTCTCCCAAAA
>JAAZNR010000292.1 GCA_012798155.1 Thermogutta sp.
ACCTCGCGGCTTGTGCCGGCCCTCGTGGACCGTCTGCCATTTGCCCTCGCGCAGTTCGGCCAGCGACACGCGATCCGCCCCGAAACGGCGAACCGCGCGGTACGACTTGGACGAAACCCGGCCCGACGGATCACGCAACTCCCGTTCGAACTCCACGGCGGCCGCGTATTCCTCATCCTCGGCGAACCAATTCTTGGCGGGTGCTTTCTCGCCCCAGAATACCGCCGTGATTGCCGCCAGGAGCGTGCTTTTCCCTTGTTCGTTCGGTCGGCAGAGGACCGCGACGGGGGCCTCGGGGATCTCCAGTCGCCAGGCCCCCCGCCAAGGGCCGCAGTTGCGAATTTCCACGGCCGAGATGCGGATGCGAATCATGAGCCGCCGCCTCCCTCGCTCCATCCCAGGGCGTGCAGGCCTTCCCACAGGACGGCCGCGGCCAAGGATTCCTCCGGCTTTTCGGCCTCCCGCCACGCCCGCCATTTTCGGACGAAGCAACCCGTCAGCGACTCCTCGCGGGCGAGCTGCTCCGCATCCGCCTCCGGCAGGGCTTCCAGTTCGTCGCCGCGGATGACGGCCGACAGCCCGGCGTCGGCGAGCCGCCGTCTCAGTTCGCCGCAAAGCTCGGAATGAGACGTTCGCCCTTGGAGTCTGAGGACCGTCGGGTCATCCCCGCCCGCGGTGATTCGCGGCGTGATTCTTTCCAGCACGGACTGGACGGACTCCTCCGGCGCAACCTGCTCTTCGACCACGTTCCACCGCGTGGGGACGACGGCGGGCGGCGCCGCGGACGTTTCCGCGATCAAGGACGGCCCGGCGACGCGCACGCTCACCCACGTGCCCGTGCCGGGATCCGACGCGATCGGCCCCACAACGGGTCCGGGATAGACGGCGTGGCAGGTCCCCGCTCGCCAACTGCAAGGGCGATGGATGTGCCCCAGCGCCAGGTAGTCGTAACCGGCTTCGGCGACTTGACGGTGGGAAACGCGAAAACACCGCTCGCCCTCCACGACTCGGCCGCTGAAGTAGTCCGTCACGGTCCCGTGCACCGCGGCCAGAAAGCGAGCATGGTCGGGAAAGGCCCCGCTCGCCCGGAGTTCAGGGACCGGCGGGAATCGCAGCTCCGTTCCGGGGCGGGCTTTTCCGGCCTCATAAGCGGCCGAGACGATGACCAGATAGCCTTCCGGCCCGATCGGACCGTGCCACACCACCTCCGGGCTGGAATTGCGGACCAAGACGCCCGGCCAATCGCCGCGGCGGTAGGGACAATCGCGGTAACTCAGTTCGTCGTGGTTGCCCGGCACGGTGATGACGGGCACGGTTCGCGCCGACGCGGCGAGGGCCTGCCTCACCCGCGTCTCCAGATCTTGCGGCGGGTCGTGCCGATCAAACAGATCGCCGACGATGAGGACCAGGCCGATGGGGGATTCCGGTTGCGTGACATAGTCGGCCAGGCGATCGAGGAGTCTATCCCGGCAATCTCGTAGCTTTTCGGCCGATCGCTCCGGCAGATCGGAATCCGCCGCAGCCCCGAGATGAAGATCCGCCAGGTGTAGGATTCGATTTCGCATCGCCCCGATTCTAACCAGCCGAGGGCGCACCGGAAAGCGCTTCGCCGCCTCGGACCGTCCGCCGCGCGGATTCCGGATCGGCCGCGGGCCACGATTTTAGCCGTCTCGGCAACGCGAACTCCCGCAAGCAAGCCGAAGCCCCGTCCGGCACCTCGATTCGCGTCGCGGCGGTTTCTTTGCTCGGCTCAAACGCCGCCGGCGCGGCTTTCATTTTCCCGGCCGAGGGACGACTTGCGCGCACCGTTTGCAGCGTGTCCGCTGGCTGTTGAGTTTCGCTCCGCAACGCGGGCAGACTCGTTTTTTCAGCTTCAAGACAAACTTGGTCCGCGGTCGTGATCGCATCCTGTGTATCCTTCCCTTTCTCGGAGGTCGGCAGCTTGATGCCGGAGCGATGCTGGAGCAAGGACTCGGGCAGGCACGCCGATCGATTCTCGTTCGTGTCCTTCGCGCCGCCGATGCGGCGGTGCCAATGTCGCGCCGCAAAACGGCGACAAGAATGCCTATTATAGGCGAGCGCCGCACGTTGCGCCAACGGACGCGGCCGGGTGGCCGGCGTCGCAGCGATGTAGGGGCGACAGATTGGCTGGGGAAAAGAGCCGGGTGCCTGGGGTCGCAGCGTAGCGCAGCCCCCGGACGCGCCGGAATCCCGTGTTTCGGTTGGGTGGCTGGGGTCGCAGCGCAGCGAAGCCCCCAGACGCGCGGGAATCCCGTTTGGACCGGGTGGCTGGGGTCGAAGCGAAGCGAAGCCCCCACACGCGCCGGAATCCCGTTTCGGTTGGGTGGCTGGGGTCGTAGCGTAGCGGAGCCCCCGGACGCGCCGGAATCCCGTTTGGACCGGGTGGCTGGGGTCGAAGCGTAGCGAAACCCCCAGTCACCCCTGTTCGCGGAGCCTCCACCGCCGGCTTACGCCGGCGGCTCGAGTTTCGTATATTCTGCCGTATATTCCGCCCAGGAACGCCGGCGGCTCAGGTTTCGTACCCTGCAGGAATACCGCCGGCTCGGAAGTGCGTTGCGTCATCACGCCCCCGGCTGGATGGGAAAAATAGCCGGGTGGTGGGAAAATCCGAGATATCCCTCAAGCTGGCGGTTCATTATTCCCAGATTGGATGCAATACTGCTAATAGGGGCAGGTAGCGTTCCCGCTTCATGACGGACATCGGTACGGGGCTTCCTCCCAAGGGGTACCGCGTCGGCGTCGCCTCCGCGGATGGTTGCATGCCGGCCCAGGAAAGCGGGGTCGCGAGTCCGCGACCAGCCGCGGAAGCGGGGAATGAAGAGGGGCGGAAAATGCGGGGCATCGTTTCGTCCGCCGTGCCTGTGAGCCTCACTGTGGGCCTCACGACAAGCGGCTCGCCCTCGATGCGACCCTCAAAGAATGGTGATTTGACGTGGAAGCCCTGCCGACCGCCGTCGTCCTCGTCCTGTCGATCGCCTTTCAGGCGATGGCCGCCGCCTTGGCGTTCCGGTCGGCCCAGGAATCCCGCGCGGGCTGGGGCTGGCTGTTGATCGCCGCCGCGATGCTCTTGATGGGGATTCGCCGGGCCTTGGTGCTGGGAGAATGGTGGATCGCCGGGGCGGAGCCGATCCTTGTCACCGAATCGGTCGGACTGGCCGTCTCCACGCTGGCCCTGTTGGGGGTGTGGGGAATTCGTCCCAGCCTCATGGCCGCGCACCGCTACACCGCCTTCTTGGCCGTGGAGGCCCGGCGGTTGAATAGCGTCCTGGAAGGCCTGCCGGGCCTGGTCTATCGCTGCCGCAACGATCCCCAGTGGACCATGGAGTTCATGAGTGAAGGCTGCCGTTCGCTGACGGGCTACGCCCCCGAGGATCTGCTCGGCAATCGCCGCATCGCTTACGCCGAGCTGATCGAACCGGAGGACAGGGAGACGGTTTACCGCGCCATCCGGGAGGCCGTGGCCGAGCGCCGTCCTTATCGCGTGGTTTATCGCATCCGCGCGGCGGACGGCACCGTCAAATGGGTCTGGGAACAAGGGCAGGGGGTCTTCGACCGCGACGGCGAGCTGCTTTGCCTCCAGGGTTATATTTCGGACGTCACCGAGTGGCAAAAGATTCAACAGGAATTCGAGCACGTCAAATCCGCGTGGGAGCAGGACCGGCAGGAATGGGAGGAGCAGGAGCACCGGCTGTTGCACGAATGGGTGCATCGCACCGATCACCTGAGCGAGATCCTGGCCTATGAGATTCACGACGGATTCGTGCAACAGGCGTCGGCCGCCCTGATGCACTTGCAGTCGTTCGAGCACGTTCGGCGGGAACGTCCGGAGGAGGCCGCCGCCGTATTGGACCGAGCCGTCCTCCTGCTGCGTCAGGCCATCGCCGAAGCGCGGCGGATGATCGACGGTTTGCGGCCGGCGGGATTGGATCGAGGCTCGCTGATCGCCGCTCTGCGGGACCTCTGCCGCGACCTGGGCGAGCAGAGCGGCATCGCCGTCCGCGTCGTATCCGACGTGGAATCCCTGCGTTTGGCCCCGCCCGTCGAGAACAATATCTATCGCATCGTGCAAGAGGCGGTGCACAACGCCGTCCGCCACAGCGGCACGCAAGAGCTGGAGGTCCGCATCGCGCACGAGGGGGAGCAACTGCGAATCGTGGTGCGGGATTGGGGGCGGGGCTTCGATCCGGCCGAGGTCCCGGCCGGGCATTTCGGCTTGGCCGCCATCCGCGACCGGGCCCGCATGCTGGGCGGCGCCGCCCAGATCGTCTCGGCTCCCGGCCGGGGGACGACGGTTCGGGTAACCGTTCCCCTCAACGGCGGCAAGGCTCCGCCCCGCTCGTTCGGCGGTGGTGCCCCCGCCCTGCTCCCCGACCCGAGTCCCTCGAATCAGGCGTAAAGTCGCCGCCCGGCCGGCCGGTGCAACCCGGCGTTCCATCCGGAGACCTGTTTGCAGAGCCTGCCTTTGCTCCCCGAGGGACCGGCCCGGGCCTCATTCGCGGTCTCGGGGTTTCATGCCGGAGGGCTTTCCACGATCCGCGAGATATCCAGCAGATAGATTTGCCGGCCGTGCTCGTGCGCGGAGTCGATCGTGACGAATCGGCCGTCACGGCTGAAGCGGGGATGCAGGTCGCAGCGCCATTCGCCCGCGTATTCCGGCGGCAGGTGGAACTTGCCCAGGGGGATGCGTTTGCCGTCCGCCGTGCGGAAGAGATAGAGGTGCTGCATGCGGTCCCGGTCGGGATAGGTGTCGCAGAGGATCCACTGATTGCCGGGCAGATACGTGCAATGGCCGTCGCCCGGTCCCATCCCGCCCGCTCCGATCTGCTCG
>JAAZNR010000293.1 GCA_012798155.1 Thermogutta sp.
ACAGGACGGCTTCGGCGGCCTGGTTTTGGTCCGGCCAGCGCTGGACGAGGTAGTCCGCCAGGCGTACCATCCATTGCAACTCCCACTCGCCGTCCCCGCCCTGTTTCAACGTATCCAAAAAAAGCTTGCGAACGGCCTTGACCGCCACCTCGCCGGCCGCATTCGATCCCGCCGCCTGAGGATAGCGACGGGTCAAGAACTCACCCAGCACCGCGCACTCCTCGAGGCGATCGGCGTCCCAGAGGAGATAGACCAGTTTGAAGCGTATCGCATTCACCTGCTCCATGATATCCGGCGCGGCATACCGTAATGCTGCGCGATAAAGACCGATGGCGGCGTCCCTCGCGGCGTCGGCTTCTTCGCGAGTTTGCGCGGCGTTCGCGTCCTGCTGCGATTGGGCCATCGCGGCGATAAAACGATTCCAGGCTGAATCGCCCCGTTCCACGGCGTCCGCAAAGCCCTGAACCGGCCCTTCCGCTTGCACTTCCCCCGCCAAACCGGCCAGGGCCGCTTGGGCTTCGCCGCGGTTCGGATTGGGAAGCCGGGCGGCGGCCTCCAAGAACTGCTTCGCCGTCGCTCGCAACTCCTGCGCCAGCCGCGCGTCGTTATTCTTCTCCGCGGTTTGCGCCAACTCCACGGCCGACATGCCCGCGAAGAATTGAAGACGCAATCCCACCTCGCTATTGCGGATATTCGGTCGGGTTGCATCCATCCACTCCTGCGCGCGGGCTACAACCGCCTGGTGATTTCCCTGCTTTCGCAAGATCTCGCACAGCCGGGCCAGGGCTTCGGTCCGCAGAGGCTGCGTTGCCGGATCGTCCGCGGGCAGGGTCAACGTCTCTTCGAAGATGGCGCTCGCCTCTTTATCCTTGCCCAGCTCTTGAAGGCAAACACCCTGCTGCAATCTGGCCACCAGACCGGCGCCGTAGTCCGCGTATGTGTCGTAGATTTTTCCGTACTCATCAGCCGCCTCCTGCAACAACTTGTTGCGGGTCTCATCCCCCGGCGGGTAGGTTTGGGCTAACTGATATTGCGCGCCGACGGCGTACAGTCTTGCCCGCAGGTAATCGCGATAGGCGGCCTCTCGTTCGCGACCTTCGCGGGAATTGCTGTCCACGACGCGGCCTTGAAAGGCCTCCGCGCGTTTTCGCGCGGCGGCGAGAAATACCGCAAACGACTTTTGAGCCTCCTGGATGGCGGCCCGCGCCTCTTCTCGCAAGCGTGCGGCTTCCGCTTCCGGCTTGCCTTCGGCCGAGGCGAGCGTGGTTTTCGCCCGTTCCACCAAAACCTGGGCCAACTGCGCATTCGCGTCGCCCACCAAGGGATGTTGAGGGTGTTCCTGTACGAACTTCTTGAGCCGGTCCATCGCCCGGTTCAAGTACTGCTCGCGAGTCAAAGTGACGCGGGTCTGAGCGGCCGCCAAAACCCAGGTGGTACCCGCCTGATAGTCGATCTCCTCTTTCAAATCCGGGGGGCAAGTCGGATCCGCCGCCAAACCGTCGAGGTAATCCACCGCGGTATCGAAATACCCACGTTCCCGTAAGCCTTCCAGAAACTTGCGATGATTATCCACCGCCCAAAGGCTGGAGGAGCAGGTCAACCACAGTCCCGCGGCCAAGAGGAAGAGAGGCAACGGCCGACGTGAATCTCTCATCGATATCGATCTCCATCCCGGCTCTCGGAATGCCTACGGCCCTGCACCGGCCATCGTTTTCTATTATGGTCGCACCGCGGCCGGATTCGCAACAGGTGTCATCGCGGCCCTCAGTCGCCGGGATTTCGGGAACGGCCCGGATGGGGCCTCCGCGCCGGCCGTGCGGCCGGGGAAGCCCGCCCCGCCCGGTTCCGCCTCGGCAAGGGCCGGCCTGCGTTACATGCGTTACAATGAAGGAAACCCGGCGATTGTACAGCAAACCGGTTCGGCGGGGATGGCTCGGCATGCGGATCAGGACAGGCAGATCACGTCAATACACCAGCCCGGCAGAGCAGCGGCGGCTATTGTTGCTGGTCCTTCTCATCGGGGGCGCCGTGATTTTGATCACATCCGCCGCTCCATGGCTGCCGCGGCCGGCGCAGCTCCTCCGGTTCCTGCAAGAATCGCCGAGCGCGCCGCTGCTGCGGCTCGGCCAAAGCGACGGGTCCGCGATCGATACCCGATTGCTCCCCCATTCGCCGGGACAGTCCTCGGAACCTTTCGTCTGGCAAAGCGAATACGAGAAGCGTCCCGTCTCAGAACCCGACCAATCGGCCTCTTCTTCTCCCGGCGGCCCAGCCCGACCGCAAAGCTCAGCGGCGGAAGCGGCTTCCCCTGGGCCCGCATTTACAACCTCCGGCATCGACTTTTCGGTCGTACGAGACGATCAGCCGTTCCGTTCCGCCGAAAGCGGCCCTTGGTTCGCGGTTCTCGCCCGCTTGAACAAGGCCGACGAAAGGGCGATCGCCGCCGCGTCGCAAGGCTGGGTCACCTTTTCCCAGCTTTATCGCCGATCCCAAGAGCGGCGCGGGCAAGTCGTGACGGTCAAGGGCCAAGTCGTTCAAGCCGCCCGAATGAAAGCCCCGAAAAACGGCGCGGCGATCACGGAGTACTACCAGTTGTGGCTCCGCCCTGCGGACGAGAACAATCCCCTTGTGATCTACGCCTTGTCGGTTCCGCCGGGCTTCCCGCTAGGCGATCGTCCGGATGAATCGGTTGAGGTCCACGGCGTGTTTTTCAAACGCTGGGCCTACCAGGCTCAAGATGCGCTCCGCGCCGCGCCCGTCCTGCTAGCGAAAGAAATCCACTGGCAACGGAGCAGACCCGCCGGCGACCCCGCGGCGGTGCCGGATCCCCTGCTTGCCGTGCTCCTTGCAGCGTTCTTCGCCGGAGGGTTCGTTTGGTACGTGTACGCGAAAACTCGCCCCCAATCGCAGACTGACTTGCCGGGCGAATCCTCACGAGGGGCATCTCGCTCGCCGGTACGGAAGGCATGAGCATCCGCGGGACGGTCCCGGGAACTCGCGCCAGGGCAACCGCGAGTCGGGATCAGATTTCGCTCCACTGGCCGGGCACCGGAACCGGATACATTCCCCGCTCGTCGGGCAGAACCGGCGGCGGGGTTTCAGCCGTCATCCGATCCACGTCGGGACAGAACTGAAACTGCGAGGACAAAGCATCATCCCAACCGATCACTTGCCCGCTATGCACGGCCGCACGCCCCATGATGGCCGCCAGATTGGAAAGCGCGGCACGCTTGGCCTCGTTGTGCGGCAAATCCTCACGAATCGCCCGCAACAAGGCCTTCCACTCCGCTTGCCACGGCGTCAACTGCTCTTTCGGGGCCTCCCAGGCCACATTGTCATCGGCGATCCGCTGATCTTTGAAGATTCTCACCGTCCCGGCATGGATGGCGCCGGAAAACTGCGCGGCGCACTTCGTGCCGTGAATGTACGTCGCGAAGTGGTTGTGGCAATTGGAGGCATAGCGCACGACGTCCAGGCCTTGCGTCCCGTCGGGGAAGGTCCACTCGGCGAAGTAGGCGTCCAGGTTTTGGCCGTGATCGACGCTATTCACCGCCCTCCCGCCGACGCCGTGAGCCGATATCGGCAGCCCATCCTTGATCCAGCAGATCTCGTCGATTTGATGGATGTCCATTTCGGAGAAGAGGCCGCCCGACACCCAGAAGAAGCGGACGAAATTCCGGATCTGCCAGAAGAGTTCCGGGATTTCGGCGGGTTTGGGCCCGAGCGGCCCCACGGCCTCCATCCGATACGCGCGAACCAGCGTGATCTCGCCTAGCTCTCCGTCGCGGATGCGCTTGATCAATTCATGGCGGTTCACGGAGTGGCGGCACATCAGCCCGGCCGCAATTTTGAGGTTCTTTTTGTCGGCCTCCTCGCCCGCCTGAATCACGCGGCGGCAACCCGGCGGATCCGCGGCGAAGGACTTTTCCATGAAAACATGGATTCCCTTGGAAACGGCGTATTCCAATTGCCCCGGGCGGAAGGCGGCGTAACCGGTCAGCATCGCCACGTCGCCCGGCCGAAGGGCATCGATCGCAGAACGATAAGAATCGAGTCCCACGAAACGACGCTCGGGAGGCACCTGCACCTGGTCGGGAAACATGTTCGAGAGGCTTTTGTGAGAGGCCTCCAGACGGCTTTCGAAGATATCCGCCATGGCGTAGAGTTCGATCGGTCCCTCGCTGACGGAGAAGGCATCGCGGACGGCGCCGCTGCCCCGCCCGCCGCAACCGATCAAGGCCAGGCGGATTTTTCCATTCTCCGCGGCATGAACGGCCGGCACACCAGCCATCAGACCGGTTCCCGTGACCGCCATCATCGAAGTCCCCGCCAGCCAGGTCCGTCGATCCCAGGCAGGCCCCCTACCCGAACTCACGGTATTCCTTTTTTCGCTGCGCTGTTCCGCCATCTGACCGGCTCCTTTTCAACCACAGGGAAAGAACTCGTTCAACCGCAGGGAAAGAACTCCGCCGGACGACGGTGCCGCCGTCCGCCCAAGGCAACGGACGGGGCACTTGCAGAGCGGCCCTTCCACTACCGCCCCCAGCATATCCCGCCGGCAGTCGGAATCAAGCAGCCAACAATCGCCGCGAGCGGGAAATCTCTCGTTTCAGACGGGCGATGGGACGGTCTCCGGCAGACTGGGGCGAGCCTGCCACCCGGCCGGGAACCCAGGATTCTTCCCCAGCGTTTCGCTCGGTAGCTTTCCGCTTGCCGCGGCGGTATCCTCAAGGCGCGCCGTCCAGGCTCAGCGTTTCCCGGACCGCAAAGGACGGCTGCAATCGCCTGCCGTACGTCTTCGGCGGTTGGCCGCCGCATCCCCGATTGTCCCAAGCCGGCCGTGAAAAGAGGTCGCCCCATGACAAAAATCGAACGCATTCTTCGGTCGAAGGATCACGCCGGGCCGATCATTCTGGCCATAGTCCTTTTGACTGCAATGCGTCCGCCACATGCGGTTCAAGGGGAAGAGGGGGCCTTCGCAAGCGATTTCTCACCCCCGCGCCGTCCCAACGTGGTGTTGATCATCACGGACGACCAAGGCTACGGAGACGTCGGTTTCCACGGCAACCCGGTTCTTAAAACGCCCAACCTCGATCGTCTCGCCGCCCAGAGCCTGCGGCTCACCGATTTCCACGTGGATCCCACGTGCGCGCCTACCCGAGCGGCCTTGATGACGGGCCGCTACTCGTGCCGCACCGGCGTATGGCACACCATCATGGGGCGATCCATCCTGCGCGGGGATGAGACCACCATGGCCGAGTACTTCGCGCGGGCAGGCTATGCCACCGCCATGTTCGGGAAGTGGCACCTGGGCGACAACGCCCCGTACCGCCCCATCGACCGCGGCTTTGCTCACGCACTTTGGCATGGCGGCGGCGGGATCGGACAGACTCCCGACTATTGGGGAAACACCTATTTCTCACCGACCCTGCGGGACGACGGGAAGTGGAAGCCGAGCGAGGGATATTGCACGGACGTCTTTTTCGCCGCCGCACGCGACTTCATTGCACGGAACCGCGATCGACCCTTCTTCGTCTATTTGGCGACCAACGTCCCACACAGCCCATGGCAGGTGGACGACCGGTACGCCGCACCGTATCGCGCCGCCGGCGTGCCGAAGGATTTGGCCGACTTCTACGGGATGCTGGCCAATCTGGACGAGAACCTTGGAACATTGCTCGCCTCGCTGGAGGCCTGGAATCCGGCCGGGAATACGCTCGTGATCTTTATGACCGACAACGGCACGGCGGGCAGCGGCTTCAACGCCGGGATGCGAGGACGCAAAGGCTCGCCTTACGACGGCGGCCACCGGGTTCCATGCTTCCTGCGGTGGCCGCAACGCTGGCCGGAACCGCGCGAAGTTGGCGGCCCGACCGCTCACATCGACCTCCTGCCGACGTTGATGGAATTGTGCGGCCTGCCTGAAGCGGGCGGCATGCCTTTCGACGGCGTCAGTCTCGCCCCTATTTTGGACGGCAAGGCCGCCGTAGATCCGGATCGGACCGTCTTCGTTCAAGTCAACCGCCTCGAGCATCCCGTTCCTTGGCGCTTGTCGTCCGTGCTCACCCCTCGCTATCGCCTGGTCAACGGCGCCGAGCTTTATGACATCGTCGAAGATCCGGGCCAGGGCAGAGACATCTCGCAATCTCATCCGGAGGTAGTAAGCGAGCTTCGTTCGCGGTACGAACGCTGGTACCGCGACGTCTCCTCGCGATTCGACGAGTACGTGCCGTTGATTGTAGGGGATCCGAGGGAGAATCCGACCTTGCTGACCTGCCACGACTGGCACGGCGAGCAAGTGCCCTGGGATCAAACCATGATTTCCCGCAACGCGCCGGGCAACGGCTTTTGGGCCGTGGATTTCGC
>JAAZNR010000294.1 GCA_012798155.1 Thermogutta sp.
CGCCGGAGGCTCCGGTTTTCGTATTCGATTTCAATTTTTTCTAGAGCCTCCAGCGTAAGCTGGAGGTGGGAACAGCGCGAAGCGGGTCTGCTGGGGGCTTCGCTCCGCTACGACCCCAGCCACCCATCGCTGCCCCAGCCACCGATGGCGACCCCAGCCGGGCGGCCGTGAGCCGCCGGCGTAAGTCGGCGGCGGAAGCTGGGTAGCGCCGAAACACCTCCGGCTTACGCCGGAGGCTCCGGTTTTCGTATTCGATTTCAATTTTCTAGAGCCTCCAGCGTAAGCTGGAGGTGGGAATAGCGCGAAGCGGGTCTGCTGGGGGCTGCGCTCCGCTACGACCCCAGCCACCCAACTACGACCACGGCCGGCCAACTACAAGCCGGCGGGTGGGGCGCTGCGAAGACGTTCGTCTGGGGGCTGCGATGCGCTACGACCCCAGCCACCCGGTCGTGGCCGTTTGATAGGCGACTGGGGGCTGCGCTTGCGCTACGACCCCAGGCACCCAACAGCGGCCACAGCCACCCAACCGCGACCCCAGGCACCCAACTGCGGCCCTCGCCGGCGTCTTTAGAAGCGTGTCCACTGCTTCCAGCGGCCGTAATAATCGCTACGGCTGCTCCATTGGGGGACGGAGCGTTCCACGCCCAGGTCACCCCACCGGAATCGAGGCGTTCCCCGGAAAACGGCATTGGGAGGCGGGGGGAGCACGTACCAGGGCTGCGGCCGAGCGACCGGACCGAACTGCGGCGAAGGCCATGTCCGCGAGCAGTTTTCGGCCGGTGCCGTTTCCACGGCAAGGGCCGTGTGTTGCGCGGACACCGCCAGAGCACCCAGCAGTGCCGCACCGGCCAGCATCGGTCCTAACTTCATCCTCAGCCGCACGAGTGGTCACCCCTCCCTTCGGCAGCGGCAAGAATGATTTTCGAACAGTGACGTACCGTCCTCATCCTTGCGGCAACGCATGTGAAACGACGGGTCTCCGGATCGCCGGCCGATACCGGAAACCGGCTTATCGGAGCAATTCGTTCGAGTCCCAACCTGATTAGGTGCATCGGACTATTGTATCGGAATATCCCGCACGACTCTTAAAACTGGACTTTTGCAAATTGTGGTGACAAGTTCTCGTCCGCCTTGGAAGAGGGTTATGGTGAGGGCAATTAGGCGCGAAAACGGCTTGCCGTCATTGTCCAACTTCACCAAGCCCTCACCCACTGCCCCTCTCCCAGAGGGAGAGGGGCGCAGTTTGCAAAAGTCCAATTAAAACTCTTTTTTCCGCCAATACCCGCAAGTCTTCGCGTTCGATCTCCGCCCTCTGTCCGTTTGTCCGGCGACTTGGCCACGAGAACGGGTTTTACGACTTATACTTTTCAAAGAAGCCAGGATGCGTGGGTAGGGCTAACCCAAGCTGGTATGCCGCTCTCTTTCGAACGCGCGATTGTGGGACATGCGCGGCTCGTGACATCGGCCCACTTTTGAAATGCAAGGCTAAGGGGTAGATCGAGAGCCGGAGGCTATGAGGACCGCCCGATACCCGGCAACACTTTCGAAATGGAAGGACAAGGAGTAGGTCGAGAGGGGGGATCCTTTGGTCAACGGCTCCACTTGCGCTATCAATCACGAAGAGGGTCTGCGCCGGCAATTGTTCGGGCGACGGATCGTCTGGTCGGCGGCCTTGATTTGGACGTGCCTAGTCGCGGCCGTCATGTTGGGGATCGCACTGGGCGACCCTGCCCTGAACTCGCCCGCCGCGTTCTCCAGTCTGGGGTTGATCTGGCTCGCCGTATTCGCGGGGATTCTGCTGGTCGGGCGCCGACTTTGCGGGCGGCCGAGTTCGGCGGAAGTCTCTCTCTTCGACGCCCTCGACGTCCGCGCCGGCGAGCAGGCCGTCATGTTCGCCGACGCCGCCATGGCGATGGTGGATCGCAACGGACGCATCCGCACGATCAACGACCATCTGTGCCGAATTCTCGGCCGAAGCCCCGGCGAAGTGCTGGGAAAGCCGATTTCGGAATTCATTCCGCCCGAGAACCACGAATCTTTTCGGGAACAACTTCGGCGGCGGCGGCGAGGGATTTCCGGGACGTACGAACTGCGGGTGGTGAGGCCCGATGGGGAGATTCGCGTCCTCTTGGCCGCGGTGCATCCCGTGTACGACCGATTCGGCAAACAGGTGGGCGGCTTGGGATTGCTGAGCGACATCACGGAGAAGAAGCGAGCCGAAACGGCCGTCCGCGAGCACGCCGACTATCTGGAACGGGTGAATCGGGAGCTGGAGGCGGCCCGCGCGGAAGCCGAACGCGCCATCGCCGTCCGGGATCAATTCCTCGCCAACGTGACGCACGAACTGCGGACGCCCTTGACGGCCATCCTGGGCTACGCCGAGACCCTGCTTGTGGAGGGCGACATCTCGAAGGCCCCGCCCGTGCGACTCGGCGCCGTCCAGACCATCCTTCGCAACGGTCGGTATCTCCTCCGAGTCGTCAATGACCTTCTGGATATCGCGCGGATCGAAGCCGGTCAGTTGGCGGTGGAGGCGCAGTCGTTCTCGCCGACCTGCCTCGCCGCCGACGTCCTGTCCCTGTTGCGCGTCAAGGCCGACGCCAAGGGACTGCCCTTGCTCCTGGAGGCGCGGCCGCCCCTGCCCCGGTTGATTCGCTCCGATCCGTTTCGCCTGCGACAAATCTTGATCAATCTGGTCGGCAATGCCATCAAGTTTACGGACAGCGGCTCGGTGCGGCTGATCCTCAAGGCCGTGACCAGCGACGAAGGCGAGTGCCGCTTGGAGTTCGACGTCATCGACACGGGCATCGGCATCCCGTCCGACCTGCTCGAACGCATTTTCGAGCCGTTTTACCAGGTGGACGGCGGTGCGGCCAAACGCTACGGCGGCACGGGCTTGGGGTTGGCCATCAGCCGCAACCTGGCGCGGCGATTGGGCGGCGAGATCCACGCCGTCAGCGAGAGCGGTTTCGGGAGTAATTTCCGCCTCACGCTGCCCGTCGGCAAGCGCTCGGAATTGGAGTGGGAAACCTCGCCGACGTTGGATTTGGAAGCGGCGCCGGGGTCGGAATGGGAAATCGCAAGAGAAGCCGAGGCCCCCCTCCGGCTCACGGCGCGGGTACTCCTGGCCGAGGACGCCCCCGACACGCGGCGGCTGTTCGTGCACATTCTTCAGGGCACGGGAGTTGAGGTGGAGACGGCCGAGAACGGCACGCAAGCGGTTCGCGCAGCCCTGCAATCGCAGCGCGAGTCGCGCCCCTTCGATTGCGTATTGATGGACATGCAGATGCCGGAGATGGACGGCTACCAGGCGGTTCACGTCCTCCGCGAGTCCGGCTACAACAGTCCCATCATCGCCTTGACGGCGAACGCCGAGCCGGGGGACCGCAGCCGTTGCCTGCAAGCCGGGTGTGACGGCTTCGCCGCCAAGCCGCTGTCCAAGGATGCCCTGATTCGGCTCGTGTCCAGGTATGCCTCCGGCCGCCGCGGCGTTCCGCGCCCGGCGGTCTCTTGATCCCGGATTCGCTTCGCTGCCCCGCTCTCGCCGCCGTATCTCGGCCGCCCGACCCGCCGGCGTGCCCTCCCCCGCCCGCCGTTCGGCGGCGACCCATCTCTCGTGCTTGAAAATACCGCCGCCTACCCCTAACATCACAATTGGACGGGGTGAGCCTCTACTCTCCTCAGCGTTAACAGCCTCTCTCTTGGGTGAATGACATGACGATCATCTCTCGGCGGCACGCGCGAATCGCATCTCTCGGCTTCTTCGCGCTTTGCCTGGCGGCGTTGCCGGTTTTATTGCCGCTCGCGTCCCCGTTCCCCGTCCGCGCGGACGACGGCGTGTTCGGGCCGGCGCGGACCTACGACAAGGGCGAACTCCGCTACGTCGAGGGCGTGCCGGTCATCATTCTGCGGGGATCGCCCGAGGAAAGGGGACGGCAAGAGGGTTCCTTTTCCTTGAACATCGCCGCGGGCATGCTGAATGCCCCGCGGAAGCTGTTGGACTTGATGGAGTACCCGGGCGGCTGGGACGCCTTCTTGGAAAAGAGCCGGCCGTATTTGGCAAGAATCCCCGACCATCAACGCCGCGAAATCGAAGGCATGGTGGCGATGGGCAAGGGCCGGGTGGGGTACGAAGACATCGCCGCCGCCAACGTGATTCCCGACCTCTATCGTTCCTTCGCGTGCTCATCCCTGGTGGTCTTGCCTGAAAAAAGCGATGACGGCAAGCTGCGTTTCGGCCGGAATCTGGACTTCTTTTCGGTGGGCGCCCTCGACCGTCTGAGCGTGGTCAAGGTGTATCTGCCCGACGACGGAAAGCTGCGATTCGCCTCGATCGGCTTTCCCGGCATGGTGGGGTGTCTGAGCGGGATCAATGAGGCGGGTCTGGCGCTGGCGGTACACGAAGTGCACCTGTCGTCGGACGGTTCGCCGATCGTCGCCCAGGACGCCATGCCCTACACCATGATGCTGCGGGAAGTCTTGGAGACCTGCCGAAACGTCGATGAGGCCGCCGAGTTGTTGCGGGCTTCGGCGCGGAGTACGCGGCTGAGTATCGTGACGGCGGACCCTCGCCGGGCGCAGGCGGTGGAGTTCACGCCCACGAATCTGGCCGTTCGCGAGGCGGAGGACGGTATTCTGGCCTGCACCAACCACTTCCGCACGCCGGAGCTGCGAAGCTTGACGTGGTGCCTTCGCTACCCTCGCCTGCGCGAGGCGGCGGACAGGCCGCGCGTCTCCCGCGCGGACGTCATGACCAAACTGCATGAAGTCAATATGCGGTTTCTGACCGTGCAGTCGATGGTTTTCGAGCCGGAGGATCGGCAGTTGTATTTGGCCCTGGGCAGCCCCCCCGTGACGGGCGGCCCGTACCGCCATGTCGATCTCTCGCCGTGGCTGGTCCGCGCCGGGGAACTGAGCGAGGCGGCCAAGCCCGTTTTGCAACCGGCCGGGAGTCGCTGAGCCGACCGCCGCGGAGCGGGCGAAGATGCACGCCCGGCGGACGGGCGGCGCCTGCGATCGGACCTCGAAACTACCGAGGCTCGCGGTAGCATCAGCGGCGGGACGCCGCCTGGCAAGCCGGTCGCTTCAACGCAAACGGCCCGGCGGATGGGGTTCCCAGGCAGGGGAGATCGCCCATGGATTGGTCGGATGCCGAAAATTACATCCTTCAGGCGATTGCCGCATTGGAGGAAAACCAGCCGATTCGCGCGTTGAGCTTGACCGAGCAAGTGGTCACGGGCTATCCCGACCTGCTGATCGGTCGCCTGTTGCGAGCCGACGCCTTGCTCCGATTGAATCGCGGCAAAGAGGCCCTGGAGGAGGCCGAATATGCGGCCAAACTGGCGCCGCGGGATCTCCACGCGCAGATGTTGCTGGCGCAGGCGGGAGAGGCGGCGGGGAGGTTGGGACGGGCCCAGCAGGCCTGGGAAGCGGCCGTCGATTTGAGCCACGAAAACCCCCAGATCGTGCGCGAATACGCCCGCTTCATGACCGTCCATCGAGGCCCCAAACCCGCCCTGGAGGCCGCCCGCCATGCGGTCGAACTGCTCCCCCGGGATGCCGCGGCCTGGACCATCCTGGGGCAGGCCCAGCTACGCATGAAGCTATGGGCCGAGGCCGAGCAGTCCCTCCAACAGGCCCTGCAAATCGATCCCAACGACGTGCAGGCCCAAGCCGCCATGGCGGTGTTTCTCCATCTTCGCGGCCGGGAAGACTCGGCCCTGGCCTTGACCCGCCTGCTGGAAGGCCGAAAAGAGGCCGAACAGGTCGTCGAGACCATCCGCCGCGACGCCAAGAAGCGGCAGTTGAATCGCATCCTCGTGGAGCGGGGAATCGAGCGGCTCGACGCGGGCGACAAGCCCCTGGTTTCCCGAGACGCGGTGATCCTCCTCCTTCTGATCTTCCTCGCCTGCCTCATCGCCCCTTGGCTTCTCTTGGCGCTCTGGGGAATCGAGCCGGACCAGTCCTTGCTGTTTCTCACCGTGCTCCTGGCGGCAATTTTCGCCCTGATCTTCAGTCGCCAATGGTTCTTTCGACGATAGTCCCGATGGGCTTTTGC
>JAAZNR010000030.1 GCA_012798155.1 Thermogutta sp.
GTGATATTCGCCGTCCACGCGGGCCGCTCGCTCATCCACCCAGGCCGGCGGGGAAGACTCCTCCGCGGTATGAACCGGGGTCGGACTGCGGGCCGGGGCGGCCGGCTGCGACGAAGCGACCGGAACGGTTGCCGGTCCGTCGTTGTTGTCCTGGAGCGTGGACCCGGCTGGGGCGGAAGCGGAGCCGGACAGGGCGGAAGGCACGGGCGATTTCGGCGCAGGCGTGGGCGGATCGGGCGGGATCGGCGGCAGGGGCGGATTCATCGCCGGGGCCGTCTCGAAGCCCGGCTCGGAGGGCATCGCGAACGCCACCCCCGTCTCCTTGGGCGCACGCGCCGTCTCCGGGGCCTCGCCCGACGCCGTGAGGGGCCGGAACATCCCAAACACCGCGAACATTCCCATCAACAGCAGACAACTCACCCCGGCGACCGCGGCGAGCACCGCAACGGCCGCCCCGCGAGATCGGCCGGCGACCAACGCGATACCCCCCAGGATCCCCAGGAATCCCAGCACGGCCGCAAATATGACGATGACCGCGAAAGAAAAAAACATGCCTCGGCGCCTCGCATTATCGTGTGAGCGTAACCGGACGGGCCGATCTGAGAAGCGTAGCCGGACAGATCGATCCGAGAACGGAAACCGGCCCCCCTGCCTTTTGTCGAGTCACGCTCGTTTTCTCCGGTTTTTTATTCGTCCCAACGTGGTTGGGATTCGCGCTTAAGCAAAGGCGTGAACCAGGGGGCGGCCATCTGAACCGTGAGGCTGGTCGCCACGGCCGGCATCACCAACCAGTGCAGCGGAAACTCCCATGCCGCGGCGACGACCGCCGAGGCGAAGGCGGCGACGATGAGCGAACCTATCGTAACTCGCTGAGATCGCATGGGATCGCACAGCCGCCACCAGCGCAGGATCAAGAACAGCGTGCCAAAGACGGCGATCATGGCAGGCAGCATCGGCTCCCCGCCGTCGTAGAAGCCCGAGGGCACGCTCCACGGCAAGCGGAAGTTGCCGCTCACTGTTCCGGCCCCGCGGGGATCGAAGGGCAGGTCGGCCAAGAAGAACTTCATCAAGGCGAAGCCGAGCACGCCCAGCAGAAGTCCTACCACCAGCATGATGAAGCGCCGCAGGGCGGTGTCGCCCTCGCGATCCTCCCAGAACTTGCCCGCGATCAAGATGCTCCACGAGGCCGCCACCGTCATGAAGTAGAGCCACGCCGCCTGGGGTAAAGATGGGATATCCTGCCGGAAGCTCCGCAGGAGGGCCAGGATCAACACGGCGACGGCGGCCACGGCGCTGGACGCCAGCAGCGAGCCGAAGAGTTCCGTCACACGCTCTCGCAGGGGCCGCCGGGCCAATTCCGCCCGCAACATCCGGCGGCGCGTGCCGGCGCTGTAATACTGATGGACGACCGTCTCCCGTTCTCCCGCCGATAATCCCGGCGATCCGTGGGCGATGGGTTGCCCCGCGCGGGGAGCCTGGGCCGCAACCGCCCGCGGCTTGACCACCAACGCTCGCACGACCCAGTAACAGGCGTACAGCATCAGCAGTCCGACGACGGCGGGGATGATGAATCCGGCATTGAAAAACAGCAGCGCCACCAAACCCGCCAAGACGAGGACCTTGACGGGAGTGGTCATTTCGCGAGATTCCCAGACCTCGCGGACCCGGCGGGCGCCGCGCTTCAGACCGCGATAGATCGGCTCTTCTTGGGGCGGCTCCGCAAGCTCGGCTTGCACGTAGGCGGTTTCCGCGTCCTGGGTGCGGTCGTGCGGAGGCCGGCCCGCCGACTGTTCGCCCGACGCGGCGGAGATCGTCGGACCGCGGTATCCTCCCCCCGGAGGTCCCGGCAGCAAGCCCAGCATTTCTCCCACGTCGTGGAATCGCTTGTCGGGGTCCTTTTCCAGTGCTCTAGCCGCCACCGGGCGGAATTCGCCGGGCAGGGCGCTCAGGTCGGGCGATGCCGTGAGATGCTTCATCAGGATCTCGCCGACCGTCTCTCCCTCGAACGGCAGCCGGCCCGTCAGGCTTTCATACAGGATCACCCCCAGGGCATAAATATCGATTTCCTTGCCGTAGCGTCCGTTGGCGATCTCGGGGGCCATGTAATGCACCGTGCCCACGCTCTCCGTCTGCCCGCTGCGGCGGCTGCACGCGA
>JAAZNR010000295.1 GCA_012798155.1 Thermogutta sp.
CTCGGCGGGTCGGGCTACATGAAGGATTACGCGGCGGAGCGTTACCTGCGAGATGCCCGGATCACAACGATCTACGAAGGAACCAGCCAGTTGCAGATCGTGGCCGCGGTTCGCGGCGTAGCCTCGGGATCCTTCGAGAGCTATACGGCCGATCATGAAGCCAAGGTGTACGACGACCCGCAACTCGAAGAGTTGAAGCAACGACTGATCGAGGGTCGCAAACGGATTCAAGAGGCGGTTCAGTTCGCCAAGTCGCAGGCGACGGCGTTCTTGGACCTGGCCGGGCGACGCCTCGTCGATTCCGCGATCATCGTGATCGTGGGGCATCTGCTGTTGGGGCAGGCTGCCGCCAATGATCGCAAGCGCCGGGTGGCTCGGCGGTTCATCGACACGCGCATGCCCTTGTTGGAGACGTATTGCCGCCAAATCATGAGCGGCGACACGTCGCCCTTGGATGAATACGACGTTCTGGCAGGGCCGGTCCCGTCCGCGGCTTGAGACGCGGCGGCGCGAGTCGGCAGCGCGGTCGGGCGGCGGAAGGTTTGGGAGTTGTCGGCGAGAATGACGCTTCCGCCGGGCGCGGCCGCGTATAATTAGCATTCCGAGCGACGGGTACCGTGCGCGGCCGTTTCGAGGATTAATCGAACGATGGCAATGATGAAAGACAAAGTCGGTTTGATCATGGGCGTGGCGAACGATCGCAGCATCGCATGGGCGATCGCCGAACGATTGCACGCCGGGGGCGCCGAGTTGATCTATACCCATTTGCCGGGTCCGTCCAGCGAACGCCGCGTCAAGCGTCTGGTGGAATCGCACGAACCCAAATTGGTGCTTCCGTGCGACGTCCAATCGGACGACAATATCGCCGAGGTCTTCACGGCGATCGACGACGCCTATGGGCGACTCGATTTCGTCTTGCACGCGATCGCCTTCGCTCCGCCGTCGGAGCTTCGCAATCCGTACTTCGAGACGACGCGCGAAGGCTGGCATTTGGCGATGGACATCTCGGCCTACAGCCTGGTCGCCGTCAGCCGCGCGGCCAAACCGCTCATGGAGAACGGCGGTTCCATCGTGACCATCAGCTACTTCGGCGGTGAAAAGGTCATGCCGGGCTACAACCTGATGGGCGTGTGCAAGGCCGCCTTGGAGCACAGCGTCCGCTATCTGGCTTGGGACCTGGGGCCGAGCAAGATTCGCGTCAACGCCATCAGCGCCGGACCCGTGCGGACGCTCAGCTCGGCCGGCATCTCGGGTTTCGACGAAATGCAGCGGCACGCCGCGGAAAAAAGCCCCCTCCGCAGGAACGTCGAGTTCGAGGAACTGGCCGCCGTCGGACTGTTCCTGCTGGGGGGCGAGTCCTCGGGAATCACCGGCGAAGTCGTGCACGTCGATTGCGGTTACAACATCGTGGGCTTGTGACGGGCGGAAACGGCCCGAGTCTCCTTCCGCCATGCTGCTCGTTCATATCGAAGGTCTTCGCAAGCAATACGGTCCGCAACCGGTCTTGGACGGTGTCAACCTCGACGTCTTCGCCGGGCGGAGGATCGGCTTGGTAGGCCCCAACGGCGCGGGGAAGACGACGCTACTGCGGATCATCGCCGGGGAAGAGGACGCCGACGGCGGGGTGTGCGAACTGCCGGGATCGCCCCGCATCGGATACTTGGAGCAGCACCCGCGCTTCGAGCCGGGCCGCACCGTGCGGCAGGAGGCCGCTGCCGCGCTGGAACCGCTGTACCGCCTTCAGCGCGAGGCGGAAGAGACCGCCGCCCGACTCTCTCAGTCGATGCCGGAGGACGAGCATCGCCGTTGGGCCGCCCGATTCGACTTTCTCCAGCAGGAACTTCACCGCCTGGATGCCTATCATCTGGAGCACAAGATCGAGCGGGTTCTGGAGGGCCTGGGTTTTACGCCGGCGATGCTGGAGCAGGAGGCGGCTTCCCTCAGCGGCGGCGAGCAGAATCGCCTGGTGCTGGCGCAGCTCCTCTTGGGCGAACCCGACCTGATGCTGCTCGACGAGCCTTCCAATCACCTCGACATCGACGCCACCCGCTGGCTGGAGGGGTTCCTGGCCGCGCATCGGGCGGCCATGATCATCGTCAGCCACGATCGCTTTTTCCTGGACCGCGTCACGAATTATACGGCCGAGCTTTTCCGCGGGACCGTGGAGTGCTATACGGGCAACTTTTCGGCGTACCTCAAGCAAAAAGAGGAACGCCTGCTGGTGGCCAAGCGGACGTACGCCAAGCAGCAGGAGGAGATCGCCAAGGCCGAGGAGTTCATTCGGCGCCACCATTACGGGCAAAAGGCGGCTCAAGCCCAGGACCGGCGAAAAAAGCTGGAGCGGATCGAGCCGGTGCCGCCGCCGCGTGAGATTCAGGCCCCGCCCATCGCCTTTACGCCCGCCGAGCGCAGCGGCGACGTCGTTCTGCGCGTGGAGAACCTGGGAAAATCGTTCGAGAAGCCGCTCTTTCGCGGGCTGGATTTCGAGATCGCCCGCGGCGAGCACTGGGGGATTCTGGGGCCGAACGGTTGCGGCAAGACCACGCTGCTCAAGTGCCTGCTGGGACGCATCGCGCCCGACGAGGGCCGCATCATGCGCGGTCACAACGTCGAAATCGGCTACTTCGATCAGCATTTGGAGGACTGGGACGAGGACTTGCCCGCCGTGGACGCCGTGCTGACCACCGACACCGTGAACGCGGATTTGGTGGAACAGCGGCGCCGGGACTTGCTGGCCAAGTTCGGCATCACGCAAGATCGGGCCGTGCGGCCGCTGCGTCAACTGAGCGGAGGGGAGCGCTGCCGGGTGGCCCTCGCGCGGCTGACGGCCGCCAAGGCCAACTTCCTGGTGCTGGACGAGCCGACCAACCATTTGGACCTTTGGGCCAGGGCGGCGCTCGAGAAGGCCCTCGGCCGCTTCGATGGGACGGTGCTCTTCGTCAGCCACGACCGGTACTTCATCGATCAGGTCGCCGATCACCTGTTGGTCTTCGAGGGCGATCGCGTCCGGGTGGTGCACGGCAATTACTCTTCGTACGCCGCGGCCGCGGAGAGCACGCCGCTCGACGCCGGGTCTCAGCCCGTTTCCACTCCCCACCGCGACTCGCGCCGCTTGGGCACGGGAGGCCGCGATTCGCCCTCCGACGACCAGGGCCGGGCCAAACGAAAGCGACGTTTTCCGTATCGCAAGGCGGAAGACATCGAACGGGATATCCTGCAATACGAGAATCGGATCGAGGCGATCCATCAGGAGCTGGCCCTGCCGGAGACCCATCGCAACGGGGATCGCGTGAAGCAGCTCAAATCCGAATTGGACGAACTGGCCGAGAAGCTGCAAAGGCTCTACGCCCATTGGGAGGAGGCGGTCGAACTCAATACGTGAGAATTGCCCGATCCGACGCCCGTAGCGCCAATACCCGCCGCGAGATGCGGACGCGACATCGGCCGAGATGAGCCGCGCCGACTTGGCGAGGCAAGCGACCCGCCGACTCACGCCGGCGGCGGGAGCACAGGGAAAACGCACGTCGGGGGCTTCGCTCTGCTACGACCCCGGCCGCCCGGCCGCAGCTCAGAGTAGCTACTGGACTTTTGCAAATTGTGGTGACAAGTTCTCGTCCGCCTTGGAAGAGGGTTATGGTGAGGGCAATTACCCGCGAAAACGGCTTGCCGTGATTGCCCAACTGCACCAAGCCCTCACCCGCTGCCCCTCTCCCAGAGGGAGAGGGGAGCAGTTTGCAAAAGTCCAGTAGCTACTTCAAGATGCGTGTAACAACGAGGGATCAACCCTCGGCTGCAATCCGTGATTGGACCTGCACGAAGCCCAATCGCAGTTCATGCAAGATCTCTTCCAAGGCGGCCGTCTCCTCGGGCGAGACGTTGCCTTGCGTGGTGCGACGAAGCAGTTCGATGGTATCGATGAGGTGCCGAGCGCGATTGAGCCGGACGTGCGCCTTGCCCGACAGAGGGTCCGGCAGCGAGCCGAGACAGGTCATGGCCTCCAGGGCCAGCACGCCCGCCAGAGAGGTCACGCTGGGAGGCGGCAGCGGGGGGTCGTCCGGCGGTGCGGCCCCTTTGGAAGCCTGTTTCGCGCGAAGCTCCTCCCTTTCCCTCTC
>JAAZNR010000296.1 GCA_012798155.1 Thermogutta sp.
ACCGGCTGCACATACCGCGGATAGCTCACGGTACGGTCGTCCCAGGGCGGCGGGGTGATCGTCCGCGGCGTCGTTCGCAAAGCCAGGCCGCCCTCATCCGGCATCGGCGCGCGGCTGTGCGACTCATGGCAGCCCAAGCAGCCGCGGCTCTCTCCCGGCATGACGTTCGCGAAACTCCGCATGGTTTGCAGGGCGCGTTGCCGTTCATCCAGAAGTTGGAAGTGCAACGGGATGCCCGAGGGCGCATAGAACGCCGCCGACCCGTCCTCCTCCAAGGGAACGGTGCCCAACAACCGCTTTACCCCGTCGGATTGCAAGGCGGAGACGACCGGACCGGTCGAGATATACGGCCTCTGGTACCAATAGGTGTAGGTTTTGTGATCGATGGTCCAGACCCTTAAGAATCTGGCGCGGCCGCGAAGCTCCGGCGGGGCATTCTGGTAAACGTTGCCCGTGTAGATAATTCCGTCAGCCGGATGCTCTCTCGTCTCGGAAGTCGGCCAGTTCACGTGCTCGGGCAGAACTTGCGGCCGCCTGCGGGGGCGGAGCGGCATCGCGTACCAGATGTTATGCACCCCCTCATAGATCAGCTCGCGGTTGCCGTCCACGTCCATCAGGTAGAGAACGAATTTTCCTTCGCGCTGGGCCGAGACCAGGAACAGCCGCTCGGAAAGCGGATAAGGCGAGTAATAGGCCTGATATCGACCGTACGGCTCATAATCTTCCGACTCGCCCGGATCGACCGGGCCGTTGCCCGATTCCGGCCAGGGCAATTCGCGCGTGACCTTGGTCAAACCGTGGGGGAAGTTGAAGCCGCGGTCCGGATCGACGATCCCCACCGCGCCCGCGAACCAATTGTGGTGCGCGCTGCCGGTGAACATGACGCGGCGGCTCCCGGGGATGACTCGGGCGTCCTTGAGCAGGTCCGGCCACACGCTCTGGTTGCCCCAAAATACCTGCGTTTGGGTGCCGTCCGGGCGAACCGTCCAGAGACTTTGCGCGCGCCACAGCGGCTTATCCGTGTACTCCCATCGCGTGTAAAGGACGCGGCCGTCGGGCATCACGCTGGGCAAATAGTCGGGTTCGTTGTTGGCGGAAATCAAGTAGATGTTTCGGCCGTCACGATCGCAACGGGCAAGAATGAAGGCGTTGGTCGGCGGCATGCACCGCACGTAGGTATTGCCCCGCGTCGTGGAGAACAGAATGTGCTCCCCATCCGGCAGATAGACGGGATCCAAATCGTCGTACGGACCGGCGGTCAACCGGCGGCACGCCCCGCCTTCCGCCGCGACTTCATAGATATGAAAGGACTTTTCGTTGTGCGGTTTGAAACAGAAGAGGACGTTTCGGCCGTCGTAGTCCACGTCCGGCCGCCAAAACGAGCCGTGCAAGGGGGCTTGCGGGGCCAATTGCCGCAATATGCCGTGCGGCCCCAGGCCTTCCAGGACCAAGAGCCGCCCGCCCGGCACCGCCATATAACCCAGGCGATGCCGTGTTTCATGCTGCCACTCCGACCCCTGCGGGAAGGGCTGATCGATGAAGAGCAGGCGGTCGAAGTCCACGGCGGGGTCCAGGAACATCAACTCCCGTTTCCAACGCCGCAGGGCGAAATACAGGTCCGGCCGCTCTCCGGTCTGCGGAAGTTCCGACGCCAAGGCGTCGATTTCGCGGCGGCAAGCCTCGACCCGCAAGCGTCGCTCCTCGGAGCCTGACGCGGGAAGCAAGGCCGCCGTTCGCTCCGCCAAGCGCCGTGCCCGCTCCACTTCGTGCCGAATCACATCCGCCGAGACGTTGCCTCCCGCCTGATATAGCCAGTCCCGCTCCAACACCGATTGCGCCTCCGCCGCCGTCAGGCTTCGCGTCTCCGGCGTCTGCGGGGGTACGTACGGCGCCACGGCCTCTCGAAGTCGCGGCCGGTAGCGAATCTCGGGCCCGGCCTTCAGAATGAATTCCACCCATGCCGGCGAATCGTCCGGCGTTTCCTTTTCGATCAAGTCTTGGTAACCGTGGGCGATCTCATCGATGTACCTCCAATACTCCCGCTCCGCGTCGGACGTGCTGCGCCATTGCTCGTCGGTGATGGGACGATATTCGACCAGCAGGGCGTGCAGGCGATCCGCCGCCTGCCGCCAAGGCTTTTCGGGGGAAGGCAGCAGGCAGGACGCCGGCGGCTGTTCCGTGAAACGACTGAGGGCCTCAACCTCTTGCGGGAAATCGGCCTGGAGGCAGCGAGTCAACAGTGCCCTGGCATCGGCGCTGACCGCCTGCGAAGCGTTTTCCAAACGCTGCCGCAAACCCGACAGCGTCTCCGCGAATGTGCCTTCCCGGCGATAGACCGTGCTCACCCATCGGGCGGCGTCCTCCCGGCGTGCCAACATGATTTGCAGCCCCTCACGGTGGAGAGCCGCGATCTCCTCCGCGTCCAAAGCGCGATCGTAGATGCGGAGGTCGTCCAGCCGGCCCTGAAAACTCTCGCCGCCGTTGAGAGAGCCGATACATCCCGGGGCATCGCCGCCGCACGAGATCGCCCCGGTCCGCTCCAATTCGCCGATCTTGCGGCCGTCGAGATAGACGCGCATCACTCGACCGTCGAACGTGGCCGCGCAGTGATGCCACTGCCCGTCCGTTACCTCGGCGGGCTGAATCGGTGCGTCGCACTCCACGTAACCGCCGATGTTCAGCCCCAGGGAGAGGATGGTGCCGTCGTTTTGAAAGGAGAAGAGCAGCCGCCGGTCGCCGTCCTCCTTGCGAAAGATCTCGCGATAACCGCGGAGGTCGGCCGGCGTCACCCACGCGGAAAACGCGATTTCCGCCGCGGGCCGATGCGGCATCGGTCCGACCGTGCCGATCCGGTGATCGCCCTCCAATTGCAGGGCCGTGGCGAACAGCCCGTCGCCGAGACGCACGCC
>JAAZNR010000297.1 GCA_012798155.1 Thermogutta sp.
GATGGCACGCTGCCCTTGAGCGACGAGTTGCTGCGTTATCAACCGAGCGGCCACCTCTTCGGCATGAGTCAAGACGCGGGCATGGGCTGGGACCCTGCGCGGACCGGCGCCCCGCAATACGTGATCCTGAGCACGATGGGCGGGTTGAGAGAGCCGTCGGGGCGGCCCGTCGCCTTGGGGTATCACACCGGCCATTTCGAGCTGGACGCTGCGGTCCGCGAGGCCGCCGAGGAGTTCTCCCGCGGCGGGGCGATCCCCTACGCCGGATTTTGCTCGGATCCCTGCGACGGCCGGACTCAGGGCACGCCCGGCATGTTCGACAGCCTCCCCTACCGTAACGACGCGGCCGTGATCTTTCGCCGCTTGGCGCGGTCCATCCCGCGGGCCAAGGGCGTGCTCGGCATCGCCTCCTGCGACAAGGGTTTGCCCGCCATGATGATGGCCCTGGCAGGGCTGCCGGACCATGCCTGCGCCATCATGCCGGGCGGAGTGATGCTCCCGACGACCGGGCCGGAGAACACGGCTTATGTCCAATCGCTGGGCGCCCGGTACGCCAGGGAGGAGATCACCCTGGACGCCGCCCGCTCGGCCGCTTGTCGTGCCTGCGCGTCCCCGGGGGGAGGCTGCCAATTCCTGGGCACGGCGGCTACGTCGCAGGTGGTGGCGGAGGCCCTCGGCTTGACGCTCCCGCACGCGGCGCTGGCGCTTTCGGGCGGCAATATCTGGCGGGAATTGGCGCGGCGGACCGCCCGCGCCCTGATGCTGACGGCCGAGCGCGGCATCACGGTCCGGCACATCGTCACCGAAGACGCCCTGCACAATGCGATGGTCGTTCACGCGGCCTTCGGCGGCTCGACGAATCTGATCCTGCACTTGCCGGCCGTGGTTTTCGCCGCGGGCATCCGGCGTCCCACCCTCGACGATTGGGAGCGGGTCAATCGGCAGGTCCCACGGCTGGCGGACGTCCTTCCCAACGGTCCCAACAACTACCCCACGCTGTTTGCGTATCTGGCGGGAGGCGTGCCCGAGGTCATGCTGCACCTCCGCGACTTGGGGCTTTTGCGGACGGAAGCCCTGACCGTCACGGGGCGGACGCTGGGAGAGAATCTGGACTGGTGGGCGACCTCGCCGCGCCGCGCTCGATTGCGAGAACGCCTGGAGCGGGAGGCGGGCATCGACCCCGATCAAGTCATTCTTTCGCCCGATGCGGCCCGCGCGGCGGGCATCACCTCAACCACGTGTTTTCCGCGAGGCAATCTGGCGCCTGAGGGCTCCGTGGTCAAGAGCACGGCCATCGATCCCCGCTTGTTGGACGAACACGGCGTGTACCATAAGGTAGGACCGGCCCGCGTCTTCACCAGCGAGCCGCAGGCGGTGGCCGCCGTGAAAGGACAGGGGGATCGCCCCGTTCGGCCCGGGGACATCATCGTCCTGATCGGCCGGGGACCGCTCGGTTCCGGCATGGAGGAGACCTACCAACTGACCTCGGCTCTGCGATACCTGTCGTGGGGGCATGAGTGCGCGATCTTGACCGACGCCCGGTTTTCCGGGGTGAGCACGGGGGCCTGCATCGGGCTGATCGCCCCGGAGGCCTTGGCCGGCGGTCCGCTGGGAAAGCTCCGCGACGGCGACCGCATCCGTATCCACATCGATACGCGACGCCTGGAAGGCTCGGTCGATGCGGTGGGCGACGCCGACGAGGCATGGCCGCCGGAGCTTGCCGCGGCGAAATTGGCCGACCGGTCTCCGCACCCCGACCTGCGCCCCGATCCGCTCTTGCCGGACGACACGCGGCTTTGGGCGATCCTGCAGCAACTCAGCGGCGGTCCGTGGGGGGGTTGCGTGTTCGACGTGGAGAAGATCCGGGCCAAGTTGCTGGAGTGACACCCTCCCCAAGGCATTCCGGAAGACATGACCTCGTCAGCCCGGCCGGTCGGTCCGTCTTCGTCTCGCGGCTCGGGAGGCCTCTACCCGCCGAAGCGTTGGCGGAAAGCGGCTATGATCAGGTCGGCGGTCCCCTCGTTGCCCCATCGCTCCACGTTCAGCACCAGATCGTAGCAGTGCGGGTCGGCCACGTCATGGTGGAAGAACCGAGCCACGAACTCCCGGCGTCCCTCCTCCCATTCCCGGATCAACCGGCGGGCCTCCGCCTCGCCCACCTGGTGATCGCGGCAGACCCTCGCAATGCGAAAGCGATCGGAAGCCACCAGCCGCACGGAAAGCCCTTGCTGAGGGGGCAGGATGAAATTGATCCCGCGTCCCACGAAGACGACGTGTTCGCGCTTGGCCGCCGCCGCGACGACATGTTCCAGGCAGACCAGGAACTTGTCGGTGGGAACGAGCCGGGCGTCCAGCCACGTCCCAAGGAGATCGCGGACCCAGTTTCCCCGCGTTTCATCGACGGCTTCCAGCAAGGAGTGTTCCACGCAGTAGCGTTCGGCGATGAGCTTGAGGACGTTCTTGTCGATCACGGGAAACCCCAGCCGCTGACCGACCAGCAGGGCCACGTCCTCGGCCCCGCAGCCCGCCTCGCGAGAAATCACGACGTGCTCCTTGACGCCGTGCGGCGGTGACTGCGGCCGATCGACGCGGAGCAGATGCTCCGCCATTCGTTGAGCGACGTCCCAGCGTCGCATTTCCCGCTCGGCCTGTGCCGAGACCTTCGGTTCGCGCAAATCCGTCATGGCACCCCTCCGGTAAAAGAGAAGAAAAAACGGTCGCAACAGGCTATTTCGCCGGGGTGACCAGTCACCCCTTGCCTTTTGCCACTCGGTGCCGATGAGGCCGGATTCTGAGGCGCCTTCATTATACCGCCGCGATACGGAAAGCCACAAAAAAATCCCTTCGCGAGGCGATTCATCGACTTTGCATCCGGGCGGGGGGTACTCGCCCAGGCCGCCGGCGCCGAATCATCGATCATTTCGCGATTGCGGCGTGCCGCGTGCCTCCAACCACTTTATCACCTCCGCCAAGATCGCGTCTCGTTCCGGCTCGCTGATGACCTCGTGGTATAGGCCGGGATAGATGCGAAGCGTCTTGTCGGGAGAGGGGGAGCGATCGTGAAAGTCCCGTGCCCCGGAGGCGGCGGAGAGCTTGTCGGCCCCGCCTTGCAGAAGGAGATAGGGCAAATCGAACCTCGCGGC
>JAAZNR010000298.1 GCA_012798155.1 Thermogutta sp.
CGCGAGAGTTCGCACAGCCACTCCCGGCGGCGGCGGTCGTTCGGGCCGAAATACAACTCGCACAAGAGATAACCGCGATCGCCGAAGAGGGCACGGTATTCCCGCAAATGCGGCAGCAACTCGCCGGGGCGTTGCAAGCGGGGAATCACCCCGGCCAAAAGCCCCTCCGCGTGTTCCGCCACGTCGGCGAAGGCGAGCGAGCAGCGTCCCTTTTCCGCTCGGCGCCGTCCCCGGGTGATGAGACGGCACAGCCGGCCGTAGGATGCCCGATCGGTCGCCCAAAGCACGACCGGCAGGGAGTCCCCGGGTTCGATCTCGGCTCCGATCACCAGCTTGATCCCAGCTTCCTTGGCCGCGATATGGGCGCGGACGATACCGGCGAGGCCGGCGCGGTCCGTGATCGCCACGGCCCGGCACCCCATCTCGGCGGCCTGCCGCACGATCTCGTCGGGATGGGAAGCACCCTCCAGAAACGAGAAGTTCGTTTTGGCGTGGAGTTCGCAATACATGCTACGAGTCGAGTGCTACGAGTCGAGATCGTGGGTGCGACGGCCGCCGAAAATCGAGCGGCGATGAAAGATCACTCGAAGCGGCCGTGGATGAACCAACGGGCATCTTGCAGCCGCCGGTAAAGCCAAAAGTGCGAGCCGTCCTCCCATTCCGTGCGGTAGTAATCGCGTGCGGTCAGGCGACCGCGCCACCAACCGGTTTCGATCCGCTCCGGACCCCAGGCCCGAACCACGGAAAACCACCTTCCGCCGTAAAAGCAGCGATAGGGCGGGCCGTCGGGATGCGCCGCCACCACCGCAATCGGAATCGGTCGAGCGTATAATCGCGTCGGTCTGGGGCCGGTCTCGGGAAGCGGCGGGGAGTCCCGGCGACTCCGCTTTTGTTTTCGGGCGGTAAACAGCGGCACTCCTTGCCAAGCCAGCTCCGGCTGGTATTCGGCCCGCAAAACGGGTTGGAGCACGCGATCCTCGCCCAAGCGGGCGGCAAGCCGCTCCGCCAAACGTCCCCACCGCTCGGTTCGTCGCCTTTCTCCCGCCAATTCCTCGAACATCGGGCAGGAACGCCGGATCAGAGGCGCCGTCTCGACGGCGACCAGGCGCGCTCCCGACACCGCCGCCGGAAAACGACGGCGTTCCAGCCGCAAGCGAATCACCTCCAGAATGCCGCGAGGGTCGGCGGCGGGGGTGAAAAACTCCAGGTTTTCCTCCACCTTTCCCCCGTCTTCGCAATGGATGGCGACCGCCAACCTCGTAATGCCGCGGTCCCTCGCCGCGAGGGGAAGCAGCAAAAGCTCCACGGCGCGTTGCAGGCAGAAGGCCAACGCCTCGGGAGAGGTGCCGGGGTATTCCAACCACTGCGTTACGGACTCCTCTTCCGGGGGTTGCCGGGGAGGGAGGATGTCGGCCCGCCGGCCCAGGATTTCCTCCCAGCGGCGCCATGTATCGCGGCCGAATTTGGCGGCGATTTCGCCGGCCGGTATTCCCATGAAATCGGCGACCGTGCGAATGCCCAATTCGCGGCACCAAACCGCGACCTCCCGGCGAAACCCCAGTGCCGTAACGGGATATCGGCGAAGGAATGCGATTCCCCGTCCCGGCGGAATCCAAAAAACCCAGGAAAGATGAGGAGACAAGGCGGCGCCCCCGGTAAGAGGCTCCGGCTCTCGCGCGAAGATGCCGGCCATGCCGATCGTATCTCCGAAGGCGAGGCGAACCGGCGGCGTCCCCAGCTCTTCGCAATCGGCCAGAATGTCCAGTACCAGGGCCGATTCCGAGGGGAGAAGATGCGACAACCCCGTGAGGTCCAAAATCAGGGCGCGGCCGTCGAGGGGATCCGGTGCGATGCTAGGCGTGTACTTGGTCAACCTTTCGGCCAGTACATCCCGCAGCGAACGGCTTGCGTCACCCCGGGACCTTTCTTCGCAAGGGGCGGAGGGCGGCGCTTGGGTTGAGCCTTTCGGCCGGTCGCCGATCCTCAGGCAAAGGATACGTCGGTTCATGCACGAGTATCTCCACGCTGCGTCCGGGAATCATTCCCCGAGCCGCCAACAGATGAATCCGCAATCGCCGAGCCTCCGCAAGCGTGTCGCCGAGGCGCGGCCAAGGCAGCGGCTCCACGAGCAGGCGAACGGCGGCCCAGCAAGGATCGGCTTTTGCCGCGGCCGGCCGCAGGAGCAATCCCAGCCCGCCGCCCCTCTCGACGGCCAATTGAAATCGCCGCGGCACGACGTCGTTCAGACGGGGAAATGCGGCCAGCACCACCGCCACGCTTTCATCGGCAAGGCATTGATGCACCGCCCAGACGGCATCGCGTTGCGAGGCCGGGCGGAGGAGGATGGTTCTCGCCGGATCGAGACCTCGCCGGAATGCCGCCGGGGGATGGAACGTGCCCGTATCGTCCACGATCACCGCCATTCCGCCACGGCGGCAGGCTGCGGCCGCCAATCGCAACGCCGTCTCTTCGGCCCCCGAACCGGGGCGTTCCGCAAGCCATTCCACGAGGGAAGCGGGAGAAATCCCTCCGCCGAGTAATTCTTCGTCGATTTCCCGAATGCCCGTTTGCAATCGCGGACCGGCGGCCGCGGGAAGGGATCGCAACCCCTCCAGCCGCCGCCGCAAATCTTCCACCACCCGGCCAACGGAGTGCTCGGCGAGGGAGGGGGTCTGGGCGGAAGGCGTAGCGGTCTTCATGGCGAGGTCGTCGATGATCCGGCTTGTCATGGTTGACGCATGTACATGTAGTGTACCTTTGTACCATATCGGCGTCAAGCCGGAAAAACTTGTCTCCCGCGCGGCGAGAAGAGGCCGCGGCGATCCCCCCGGCAGAGCGGAACGGCGGCGAAGAGGGAAAACGAGGCCGACGACCGGACCGCATGGCGGCGCAAGGCAGACCTCGGCAGGGAATGCAGGGGTGCCGATCGGGAGCAGGGGCGCCGATCGCGAAGAGTATAAGGAAGAATGCCTCGCATGCCCAAGCGGATTGCTATGCCAACACGCCAAGGCCGAGGGAAATCGAGGCGATCAAGTAATCCGAGATCGCTTGAGAGGGACGCCGGAAAGGGCACTCATCCCTGCTGCGAGACCGGTTCTTCCTGCGGTTCCGCGCTGGGGGGGACGAACTTGGGGGCGGGATTCGTTTGCTTGTCTTCTTCGTTTTCGCGAGCTTTCGGGGGCGTCGGCTTGGCCGTCTCCGTAGCCGCCGACCTCAGCTCATCTTCAATCCCTTGCAGGCCTTTCTTGAATTCCATAAAGCTGCGCCCCACGGAGCGCGCGACCTGCGGGAGACGGTTTCCGAATAAGAGCAGCGCGACGATCATGACGATGATCATTTCTCCGCCGCCCGGCATACTGAATTGCGCCCACAACGGAACCATAGCCATCGGAACCATACCCATCACCTCCGCTTGCGGAAGAATCCGCCATTCGCGGTTAGACTTTAGGGCGAGATCAAGCCGATTTGGAATCTTTTTTCTCGTCGGTAACGGCTTTGTCGGCGCCGTCATCGTCTCCGGAAAGCCCCTTCTTGAATTCCACGACACCTCTTCCGAGGGACCGCATGACGCCGGGGAGGCGGTTTCCGAATAGCAGTAAGATGATCACGCCTATGATGATCATCTCGGTCGGCCCGGGCATGCCAAAAAAGACCGCGAAGGGCAGGGACACGGCTGAGACCTCCGAAATCGAGATTGCGACGGTGGCGCAAGGCGACACGCCGATGGTGTCGGTGGGCGTCAAACTTCATTATATTGCCGCGATCCGGCCCGTCAAACCACCCTTCGAGTTTTTGGAAGCTTTGCTCCTCGCGGAGGAAGGGTCGGCTGGGGCTGGGGGCAAAGCGCGGGCGATGGGTGCGGAGGGCCGGCGCCTATCAAGGCTCGCGCTCCAGGGCATGTTCCCGATAGGTGACCGTGCTTTCCGCCTTGGCGATCACGGTGATCCCGCTCTCCGTGACAACGAAACCTTGCGCACGATCCGCGTCGGGATCGTAGCCGATCTCCATCCCCTCCGGAATGCGAACGAGCTTGTCGATGATGGCGCGGCGGACCTTGGCATGCCGTCCGACCTGGACGCCCTCGAACAAAATGGAGTCCTCGACCAGGGCGTAACTGTTGATCCGGACACGGTGCCCGAGAATCGAACGCCGCACCGTCCCGCCGGAAACGATGGTCCCATTGCAAAGGATGCTGTCGAGGGCCTGGCCGCATCGCTGCGGATCCGCGAAGACGAACTTGGGAGGCGGATAGTTCGGTTGGTACGTGCGGATGGGCCAGCGCTCGTCGTAGAGATTGAGTTCCGGGTCCACGCCGACCAGGTCCATATTGGCGGCGTAGAAGCTGTCCAGCGTCCCCACGTCGCGCCAGTAGGAATTCCGCTTCCGGTTCTCGTCCATGAAAGGATAGGCGAACACGCGGTGGGCTTGCAGGATGGAGGGAATCACATCGCGACCGAAATCGTGCGTGCTGCCGCGTTTGGTGGCGTCGCGGCAGAGTTCCTCGAACAAGAAGCGGGTGGGAAAGACGTAGATGCCCATCGAGGCATAGCACCAGCCCGGTTCCTGCGGAATCGACTTGGGGTATTCCGGTTTTTCCTCGAAACCGACGACGCGGTTGGCGGCATCGACTTCCATGACGCCGAATTGACGACTGGCGGTCTCGCAGCGCTCCTTGAGGACGCCGATCGTGGCGTCCGCCCCCTGGGCGACGTGATATTCCACGAGCCGCCGATAATTCATCTTGTAGATGTGATCGCCCGCCAGAATGACGACGTAGTCCGGGTGCTCCTTTTCGATGGCGTAGATGTTCTGGTAAACGGCGTCGGCCGTGCCCCGATACCAGCTTTCGTCGATCCGCTGTTGGGGAGGTACGACGTCGGCGAATTCGCCCAGCTCTCGGCAGAAATAGTGCTGCCAGCCCATGTTGATGTGGCGATCGAGGCTCATCGCCTTGTATTGCGTGAGGATCAGTATCTTCCGCAGGCCGCTGTTCAGGCAGTTCGACATCGTGAAGTCGATGATGCGGTAGGCGCCGCCGAAGGGGACGGCGGGCTTGGCGCGGTCTCGCGTCAAGGGATCCAGGCGGGAACCTTTGCCGCCCGCCAAGATCACCGCCACGATGCGTTCTTGGGTCGCGCTCATTGCCGATCTCCTCGATCAACGGTTCCTGCGGGATCGCCGAGCCGAGTTCCCTGCCGTGCCGACCCGACTCGGCAGCAACGCTCGCCGCCGTCGAGGCTGGGCACAGATGGACGTACCCGGTACCACGGTCCGCCGGCCGGTTTCCCTCCCGGTTGGTCGCCGGCCCCCTCCTTGTCACATTGTATCGGCAGACCCGGGCGGGGCGGTACCGCCTTGCCGCTCCTTTGCGGAACTTTTGGCCTGGAAGGGGCACGCGCCGCGTCGGCATTTTCTTCAAGCGGCGGAACACCGGAACCTAGAATTTCTTCAATCGCCGGAGCACACGATAAGGGCCGCAACACACGATAAGGGCCGGAGCACGCGATCAACGGACTGCCGCAAGAAATCGCAGCGAGCGATCGGATCGAGGTTTGCGTCTCAGAACTGCCGACACGAGGCGGCTCCGGAACCAAGCGGAGGAGCCCACCGCGACTTTTTTCACAGGCGGGGTCGCCGCAAAGGCGGCGGGCCGCAGCGATTCGCAGGCCCTTGCCTCGGCACCGGCCCTGACTTTCGCTCGGGTAAACGCCGTTACGACTGGACTTTTGCAAACTGCTCCCCTCTCCCTCTGGGAGAGGGGCAGTGGGTGAGGGCTTGGTGAAGTTGGGCAATCACGGCAAGCCGTTTTCGCGGCTAATTGCCCTCACCATAACCCTCTTTCAAGGCGGACGAGAACTTGTCACCACAATTTGCAAAAGTCCAGTTACGACTTTGTCTTCAGGGCCGAGAGGACGGAATCGGGATCGCGATCGATCCAGCGGCGCTGCCACAATTCGAAAAACAACAAGGCCCAAATACGATGGCTGTGGTTCCACGTCCCGGATTGGTGCTCTTGAAGCAGCCGCCGCACGGCATCCGGCCGAAACCATCCCCGGTTGAGCGTCCGCTCGTCGAGCAGCACGTTCGAGGCCGGCAGGGAGAGCGGTCCGCGGAACCAATGATCGAGAGGGACGCCGAACCCCATCTTGCCCCGTCGCAAGATGGAAGGCGGAATCAAATCGGAGAAGGCCTGGAGCAGGATTCGCTTGCCTCTTCGTCCCCGCAATTTCGCCCCAATCGGCAACGAGGCGGCCAATTCGACGACCCGGTGATCGAGGAACGGCGGCCGCGTCTCCAGGCTGTGGGCCATGGACGCGATATCGACCTTGACCATCAGGTCGCAGGGCAGGTACGTCGTCAAATCGGCCAGGGTGGTGGCGGTGACGATGTCCCGGCCGGAGGCTCGGGCGTAGCTCTCCTCTAGGAATTGGGCAGGATCGTAATCGCCCAGCGCTTCGTGAAATCGAGGCGAGTACAGCTCGGCGCGGCGGGCCGAATTGAAGATCGCAATCCAATCCAAGTAGCGGCGCTGCGGGGACAGTTGCAGCGACTCCGCAAACCGGCGCACTCGACTCCAGAAGGACTTCTGCCTGCGTTGCGGTAGGGTCCGCCACCAGGGCGACGCCGTCAGCCCGCGAATCGCGGCCGGCAGGGCGTCGAACCGTTGACCGACGCTCATGGCCCAATACCGCGGATAGCCGGCGAACAGCTCGTCGCCTCCGTCGCCGGTCAGGGCCACGGTCACGTGCGATCGGGTTTCACGCGATACGTACCACGTGGGGACGGCGGAGCTGTCGGCAAACGGCTCGTCGTAGTGCCAAACCAAGCGGTCGAGGATTTGAACCGCGTCCGGCTCCACGCGAAACTCGTGATGCTCCGTCCCGAAGGCCTGAGCCGCCGTCTTGGCGTAGCCCGTCTCGTCGTACTCGGCGATAGGGAAGCCGATCGAGAAGGTCTTGACGGGGGACGACGAGAATCGCTGCATCAAGCCGACGATGATCGTCGAGTCGATCCCCCCGGAAAGAAAGGCCCCCAGGGGAACGTCGGACTCGAGGCGGATGCGAACCGAGTCGCTGAGCAGGGCGCGGAGCCGGTCGCAAGCGTCGGAGACCTCGCGCTCCGAAAGTTCGTGATTGAAGTCGGGGTTCCAATAGGGGCGAATCCGCAACTCGCCGTTTTCGTAAACGGCCATGTGGGCCGGCGGGAGTTTGCGGATGTCACGGTAGATCGTCCGCGGATGAGGGACGTACTGGTAAACCAGATAGGCGTCCACGGAGGCGGGGTCCACCTCGTCGCGCACGCCCGGCACGGCGAGCAGGGCCTTCAATTCGCTGGCGAAGGTCAGCCGGCCTCGCTCCAGGCGGTACACCAGCGGCTTTTCCCCCAGCCGATCCCGCGCCAGGATCAATCGCCTGCGTTGCTCATCCCACAAGGCCAAGGCGAACATGCCGTTGAGGGATGCGAGGAAGTCGTCGCCCTCTTCCTCGTAAAGGTGGATGAGAACCTCGGTATCGGATTGCGTGCGGAAGCGATGGCCTTGCCCTTGGAGCCGCTCGCGGAGGGCGCGAAAGTTGTAGATCTCGCCGTTGAAGACGATGTGGACGGAGTCGTTCTCGTTGCTCATCGGCTGGTGGCCGCCGGAGAGGTCGATGATGGAAAGCCGACGATGGGCGAGGCCGGCCGCGATGCCCGGCGACGTCTCCGAGGGCGGCAAAACCCGCACGAGGCAGCCCTCATCGTCCGGGCCGCGATGCCTCAGAACGTCGGCCATGCGCTGGAGCGTCGGCGCGTCCAGGGCCAGCCGAGAGTCGGTCCACACCGCGCCGGCGATCCCACACATCAGGACTTTCTCCCACACTTATGCGGCAAGAGGTTTGCGTTCAGACTCGCGGGTCGTCAGGGAGCCGCTTGCGTTGTGGCGACCGCGGCAGCGTAGGCGGCATCCAGCCGCGAATGTTGCCGGTCCCGTTGCCATGATCCGCGGCAGCCCCGTTGCCATGATCGGCGGCAATCCCAAGGTCACACGGCAAGCGGCTCATCCTCAGGCCGAGCCGGCACCGGCCTTCGGCTCAGCAATGCTTCGTACAGACGGCAGTAGGCGTCAGCCATCCGCGAGAGGCTGAATTCGTCGCGGGCACGGCGGCGCGCCGCCTCCCCCATGCGACGGCGGAGGTCCTCGTCTTCCAGGAGCTTCTTGGTCTTGGCGGCCAAGGGGGCCCTGCCGCCCTTCCCGGCCGGGATCAGGAAGCCCGTTTCGTCCGGCACGATCAGCTCACGGTTGCCGGGGATATCGGTAGCGACCGCCGGTACCCCGCAGGCCATGGCCTCCAAGACGGCATTGGATTGGCCTTCATAGGCGCTGGTGTTCCAGAGCACGTCGAAGTGCGGCAGCCATCGGGACAGGTCCTTTCGGTGGCCGACGAAGTGAACTCGATCCGCGATCTCGATTTTATCGCGATATTGCATCAACCTTTCCCGTAGCGGGCCGTCTCCGATAATCAGCAGATGGACGTCGTCGCGGATGCGCTTCAAGAGATCGGCCGCCCAGATCGCGTCTTCAACCCGTTTTTGCGGCCAAAGGCGGCCGACCAGCGCGATCACCCGAGCCTCGTCGGGCAGGCCGAACTCCAGCAGCATGGCCCGGCGGGAATCCGAACCGGCGGGATACTCGACGACCGCGTTGGGGATGACGACGGTCTTATCCCGCGGGATGCCGTGGGACACGTAGAAGTCTTGCACGTAGCGGCCGTTCGCCACGATGGCGTCGCTTCGCCGGGCCAAGAAGCGGTCGATCCAAAAATGCCACGGGGACTTCCAGTAGTCCGCGCAACGTTCCGACCCCACGATATGCGGCACGCCGGTCCGCCAAGCGGCCCAACGACCGTAGGCGTTGGCGGCGAAGAGCCAGGTCTGAACGATATCCGGGCGAATCTGCCGGAGGAAACGCCGCAGACGCAGGTAGGCGAAGGGATCGAGCTTGGTCGCCTTGCCGATTACCGTGACGGGGACGCCGGCCGCCTCCAGCACCTTTTGGTAGAAGCCGCCGCGGGTCAGGGCGCATACATGCACCGGCCACCCGCGGCGCTTCAGCTCGCCGGCCAAGAGCGTCAACTGCTTTTCGGCTCCCGCCTGGTCCAGCGTGGGAATGATGTGCAGTACGGTTCCCGTTTCGGACACCAAATGCGATCCCTATCGTTCTCTTCCAGTGCCGGCCCGCCGTTCCGGCTCTTGCCTGCGTGTATCGGGACGGCGAAGTCAAAGCCGGGCGATCTTCTCGCCGCCGAACGGCCGGCGATTTCCCGGGCCGTCGGGGCATGAAATCCGCGAAAATCGTAGCCATTCACGCGCCTGCGCGGTCCGGCATCGGAACGCGGAGTCGCGAGGGCGCTTTTGAAACGCAGAGGACGCAGAGCACGCGGAGAAGAAGTCGGGAGCCGCAACTCTGCGTTCTCCGCGTTCTCCGCATTTCCGTCCTTTCATTCCGCGTAGCCGTCCCTGGGCCGCTCGGAGCCGAAAAACGTATCCGCCCATTCACTCGCAAAGGCGGCAGTTCCATTCCCGCGGCTTTCATCGCAAGCATGAACCCAATCCC
>JAAZNR010000299.1 GCA_012798155.1 Thermogutta sp.
CGGCCGCGAGCCGCCACCGTAAGCTGGTGGTGAATCCTGGGTAGCGCCCAAACACCGCCGGCTGACACCGGCGGCTCCCACGTTTTGCCACCGCGGGCTCACCGCGAGCCACCAGCGTAAGCTGGTGGTGGAGTCGCAATATCATCACGAGCCACCAGCGTAAGCTGGTGGTGGAAGCACTGGGTGATGGGCGTCTGGGGGCTGCGCTCCGCTTCGACCCCAGCCACCCGGCTGACACCGGCGGCTCCGACGTTTTGCCACCGCGGGCTGACGCCCGAGGCTCATGCGACGGCGGATTGGCGGATTACAGCTCGAACTCGCCGCCGGGGAACAGCCCCATGGGCGGACGCTGAATCTGCACTTCCTTCGGCGGCTCCGTGGAGCGTTTGATGATGGGCACGTAGGGGCGTTCCGGATAGCCGGTGTAGAGCTGCCGCGGTCGATGGATGCGCTTGTTGGCGGACATGTGCATCTCCCGCCAGTGGGCGATCCAGCCCGGCAGACGCCCCAAGGCGAACAGCACCGTGAACATGTTCTTGGGGATGCCCAGCGCCCGGTAGATGATCCCCGAGTAGAAGTCCACGTTGGGATACAGCTTGCGTTCCACGAAGTAGGGGTCCTTGAGGGCGACCTGTTCCAGCTCCTGGGCGACCTCGAAGAGCGGATTCTTGTCGACTTGCTTGCTGAGCAGGCGATCGGCCACGGCCCTGATGATCTTCGCCCGGGGATCGTAGTTCTTGTAGATGCGGTGGCCGAAACCCATCAGGCGGAACGGGTCGTTGGGGTCCTTGGCGCGATCGACGAACTTGCCGACGTTGCCGCCCTCGGCCACGATCTGCTCGAGCATGTTGATGCAGGCCTCGTTGGCCCCGCCGTGCAGTTGTCCCCACAAGGCGTTGATCCCCGCCGCCACCGCCGAAAACAGGTTCACGTTGCTGGAACCGACCATGCGGACCGTGGAGGTGCTGCAATTCTGGCCGTGATCGGCGTGCAGGATCAGCAGCAGATTCAATGCCTCCACATGCTCCGGCACGAGGTGATACCGCTCGCTCGGCAACGCGAACATCATGTAGAGGAAGTTCTGGCAGTAATTGAGGTGATTTTGCGGGTACATGAACGGCTGGCCGATGGATTGCTTGTAGCCGAAGGCCGCGACCGTCGGCATCTTGGCCATCAAGCGGTAGATCGCCAATTGCCGCTGGCCGTCGTCCAACGGGTCGAGCGAGTCCTTGCAGTAGATGGACAGGGCGTTGACCACGGAGCTGAGGATCGCCATGGGGTGGGCGTCGGGCGGAAAGCCCGCGAAGATGTTCTTCATCCCCTCGTGCAGCAGCGTCCGTTTGCGGATGCCCTCGCGAAACTCCTCCAACTGCTCGCTGGTGGGCAGCTCGCCGTAGATCAAGAGAAAGGCCACTTCGAGGAAATCGCAGCGTTCGGCCAACTCCTCGATGCGATAGCCGCGATAGCGGAGGATGCCCTGCTCGCCGTCGATATAGGTGATGCTGCTGGCCGCGCCGCCGGTATTGGCAAAGCCGTCGTCGAGCGTGATGTAGCCCGTCGCGGCGTAGAGCTTCGAGATGTCGATGACGCGATTCCCCTCCGTGCCGATGCGGATCGGGAATTCGTACTCTTTGCCTTCCAAAACCAGCTTGGCGGTTTCACCCATGGATCGGTCCTTGTCGTGTTGGCCCGGCGAGCGGGCGGATCACTCGGTGGGACTGCGGATGCAGCTCGAATCATGTATTCTAGTCGCCGCCCGGAGGATGGGGCAATCGTGGGTAGCGCTCCACCGCCGGCGTAAGCTGGTGGTGAATCTTGGGTAGCGCCCAGACACCGCCGGCGTCTGGGGGCTTCGCTCCGCTGCGACCCCAGCCACCCGGCCGTCGTTGCGCCAACATGGGAGCCACCAGCGTGAGCTGGTGGTGAATCTTGGGTAGCGCTGAAACACCGCCGGCTGACACCGGCGGCTCCGACGTTTTGCCGGCCGCCCGGCGCGACGCGTGCGTCGCCCCTCCAATCGCTTCGCCCCCCGGCCATTCGGGGCGTCTTGCCGCTGAGCCGAAGCCGCCCTAAAATCCGGGTTCCGATGGAGACCCGGTTACGATAGGTCCGGCCGGGGGCGTAGCCAAGCCCCCGGTCGCCTGGTGCCGCCGGCGCGAACGGCTCCATCGGCGCCGAGTCAAGCCATTTCTTCCCCCCGTCAGGCGCCGTCCTCGGCGTTTCCGGAGTTGGACGATCGCCCATGGAACGCCGCTTCATCCAGCAGTTGGGTCCGCAAGAGCAGGTGCACGAGGTCTATCGCGCGGAGGGGAAGCAACTCCGCCCCAATCGCCACGGGGCCTTGTATCTGCAAGTCGATCTGACGGACCGCAGCGGCTCCATCAGCGCCCGCATGTGGAACGCCGGCGAGCAACTGTACCGCTCGTTCGAGAACGGGGACTACGTCCGCGTGGAGGGGACGACGCAGGTCTATCAAGGGGCCTTGCAGTTGATCGTCTCGCGGATGCAGCGCGTGGACCCGGCCGAGGTGGACCCCGCCGACTTCATCCCCGTGGCGCCCTGCGAGGTGGATCGCCTGATGAACCGCATGGCGGAGCTGCTCCGCGGCTTGCGGAATCCCGCCCTGCGCAACCTGGCCGAGTGCTTTCTCCTGGACGAAGCCTTCCTCCGCGATCTGGCCAAGGCCCCGGCGGGGATGAAGTTCCACCACGCCTATGCGGGCGGGCTGGTCGATCACATGGTCAACCTCATGGAGCTGGCCCGGCTCATCGCCCCACGCTATCCCGACATGGACGCCGAACTCCTCCTGATGGGCGCCTTTCTGCACGACATCGGCAAGGTGCGGGAACTGACCTACCAGCGGGAATACGGTTACAGCGACGCCGGGCAACTGTTGGGGCATCTGGTGATCGGCACGCAGATGCTGGAGGACAAGATCCGCCGGGCCGAGGAATTGGCGGGCGAGCCGTTCCCCCCGGAACTCGCCCTGCGGTTGAAGCACATGATCGTCAGCCACCACGGACAATTGGACTTCGGCAGCCCCAAACCGCCCATGACGCTGGAGGCCCTGGCCCTGCACTGCCTCGATCATCTCGATGCCTGGATGGCGGCATTCCGGCAGTGCATCAAGGAGGACCCCAACGTGGGCAGCCCCTGGACGGCATTCCACAGCCAGCTCAATCGGAAGCTGTTCAAAGGGGAGGGCGCGTCCGCCCCGGCCTCCGAATTGCCGACGCCTCCCCCGCCGCCGGCGGAGATGTAGTTGCAGCCGCCTGCGTAAGCCGGTGGTGATCTGGAGAACGGCACCCTGGACGCCGGCACCGCATCTCGATGTAGTTGGAGCCGCCGGCGTAAGCTGGTGGTGTTATAGCGCAATCCGACGCGAGCCACCGGCGTAAGCTGGTGGTGGAAGCGGCGCGAAGACGGCTGTCTGGGGGCTTCGCTGCGATACGACCCCAGCCACCCGGCGTCTCTGTGCAATCCGGCGGGTGGGTGCCGCCGATCATGGGATCAGCCGCCCGCACTGCCGTACAAGCCGGCAGCGGGACCGGTGCGCTGCACCGGACCGCTATTCCGCTACGCTTCGTAGCGGCAGGTGAGTTTTATCGTTCGACGGCGAAGGCACAGGCGTATGGAACCCTCGTGGAAACATGCTGATGTCTTTCCGATCATCGCGCGCACAATCGAGGCGGCCTATCGGGAGTTGCAGAGGTTCATCACGCCCCAAGAGATCGCCGGGCGGCTGTTGCAAGACACCGAAGAACGAAACTTGGTGGAGGCGGCGCGCGACCGGCAGGAGGAGAAGCAAACGCTTGAAGGGTTGGCGAGCAACATGGTATCATGGTTCAGCCGGTGCATCACCGTAGGCGAGTCCGACTGGGCGCAGGCGCTCGAGCGGACGAAAATCGACGGGCGCTGGGCGTACAAGCCGGTCAGGCAGGGGGATGGATAGCTCATGCCGACCATCCTGCGAAGCGGCCCGTACCGCTTCTACGTCTACAGCCATGAATCCAATGAGCCGCCGCATGTCCATGTTGACAGGGACGATTTGTCGGCCAAGTTCTGGTTGCGGCCGGTCGGCCTCGCGCGGAACC
>JAAZNR010000002.1 GCA_012798155.1 Thermogutta sp.
AACACCGACAGGCCCCACCCAAAACTAAGGATACCTCGACGGCAAACCCGCGTCAACGCAACGGCGCAGAAAATGTGCCCTCTTGCGGTTGCGCGACCAAAATCCGTCCGGCAGTACCGGCCGCTGATCCCATCATCGGCTACCTCCACCACCAGCTTACGCTGGTGGCTCACGTTGATAGTGCGTTTTCCGCCCGCCGGGTGGCACAGACGCCGGGTGGCTGGGGTCGTAGCGCAGCGTAGCCCCCAGACCGCCGTGTCCGCGTTGTATCCCACCGCCGGCTTATGCCGGCGGCTCGGGTTTCCGTGCGATTCCGCCTAACGGCGGCTCGGGCTGACAGCGCGGCGGAGGGCGGCCTGCCAGCGGTCCAGGGCGTCCAGGGCCAGGGCGGTTTCCTCCGGGCCGGGCAACCGCCCGGCGTACCGTCCCCGGTAATAAAGCTCGACGATTCGGTCGCCCGATTCCAATAGCTCGGTGTGCAAATCCGCCGTGTCGGGGTGAGCAAGGACGGCGGCGGCGACCTCTTCCATGAAACGTCGCGGCGTGCGGTCGGGGGGGCGGCGGCGTCCATGGGCGGCCAGCATCTTCTCGAATTCGTGGTAGAACTCCAGTCCCAAACGCTTGGGCGAGATCAAATACCCGGAGCGCACGCCCAGCCTCCGCAATAGTTTCGCGCGGCGGAGGGGAGACCGCCATAGAAGCCACAGGCCGAGGGCGACGAGGGCGGCGGCCGTCGCGGCCGAGGCTGCCGCGGCTCGGCCGGCAGGGGAAGCCAGGAATGCCCGCACGGCTTGCCATCGGGCGGCCACGTCTTCTCGGCCCAAGGTGCGGTCCCAAATGGTTTGCCACAGTTGCCGCGACTTGGCGACCGCCGGTTGATAGACGGCCTCGCGCTGGCGCGGCCGATCCATTTGCACCACGTATTTCAGCCACACGAAGTCCAGCCAATGGAAGGTCTGGGAAAACCGGTTCCAGGGATTGCGGGCGGCGGACATGGCGTCCCGATCCGGCGGCGTGGGATCGAGACGCAGCCAGATGCCGTTGGCGAACCATTCGGCCGGGGCCTCGCCGCGGAATCGCTCGGGAATCTTGTCGGGAGCGAGATAGACCTCCACCCAGGCGTGGGCGTCCTGTTGCCGCACCTGGTAAAAGTCGCCCAGCGGGTTGTAGTCGTCGCATTTGAAACCGATGACCACGCGGGTGGGCACGCCGCGGCAGCGGAGCAGCAGGGCCAGGGCGGTGGCAAAGTATTCGCAGTGACCTTCCCGGTGGTCGGTCAGGAAATCCACGATGGGATCCAGGACGGGATTGCGCGGCGGGGATTCCAGGCTGTAGCGGAATGTCCCCGACGAGACCAGGTTGCGATGGAAGAACAAGGCCAGCCGGTAATGGTCGGCAAGCGATTCGGGGGAGCCTCCGGCGAACTCCGCGGCCCAATCATCGGCCAGGCGTCGCAGGCGGTCCCAGCCGCCGGGCGGCGGAGGGGGCGGCGATGGCGGTCGCTGCGATGCCCAAAAACCGTGGGGCAGGCCCCGCAGTTCCAAGCGACGATTCCGCTCCTCCGGCGGCAGGTCTTCGGGGACCTGAAGGTAAAGCGGCGTGTGGACGGGTTCCGGTGCCGGCGCCCAGTCGGCCAGGGTTTCGCCGGAAAAGGCCGTCGTGAACAAGGCGTAGGTGGTCCGCTGTTCGCTGCCGCCGGAGAGTCGAAAGAGGCGGGTCTGCACGGGATCGTACGTGAACTCGCCGCCGGCGGCCGGACCGTAGGGCCAAATGCCGAACAACTCCGGCGTCTCGATCGGCTCCAGGGTGATGCGTTGGCGGACGAAGCGCCGGCCGGGTTGAGGACGCAGCGGCGGCAGCGCCGTCATGGCGGGCGACCAGGGATAAAAGGGGTCCAGCCAGCGTTTGTCGGCGTAGCGGGCGAACGAGGCGCCGCGGAGATAGATGGCCCCGCCGGCCGAGACGGGGTCCCCGGTGAAGGCGTCCTCCAGTTGCACGCGCATGACGGGAGAAGGGTCTTCCAGCAGGGAGCCGACCTCGCCCAGCCGCATTTGGTCGGAGAAACCGATGCCGCGGGCGATCCGCCCGGCCGCCCCCTGCCAGGCCCCCCCGCTGAGCCGCGGTACCGCGACGAACAGCAGCACGGCGAAGGCAACCGTGCCGCCGGCCGGCAAGACCATCCGTAACAGCAGCGCACGGTTGAGTTCCACCAGACCGCGGCGGGCGGCGGGGGCGGCGGGTTCGGCGGGCTGGGAGAGGAACATGGCCTCGGCGCCCTGCACGTCCCGGCCCGAGGGGGCCTCGCCCGCGGCGGCGCTTCGCGGCGATTGCAGCGCCTGCTCGTAGAGCGTCAGCAGCACCAGCGTCGCCAGCCCGATCGCCAAGTAGATCGTGAGCAGGAAGACGAAGGGGAAGCTCTGATAGTAGGCCCCCGCCGAGACCACCTGGAACAAACTGATCACCAGAAGGTAGCGGTACATCCGCACGTCCTTCTTCTGGAATTGCAAGATGATCTGGAGATAGACGAGGAAATTGGCCACGACCAGGACCTGCCTGGTGCCTTGGTAGCGGAAGACCTCGGAGGCGACCAAAAACAGGGCGCCGAGCATCGCCAAGTTCGTCAGCCGGCGCGGCGGGCGGAGCACGCCCAGACGATCCGTGAGGACAAAAGAGGCGAGGGAGGCCGCGGCGGCGGCCAAGGGTAATACGGCGGTTTGCTCACCCATCCCCAAGAGCGCGGTACCGAGCGCCGCCAAGACGGCCGTGCAGGCCTGCAACAGTCGTTCCAGTTTGACAAGCTCCCCGCGATGCATGGCAGTTCTCGGAACACAGGTTTTGCGGTCAATCGGAGGGCGGCGGGGCGTGAGCGGGGAGACGGGGCGTCCTGCCGCTTGGAATCCGATTCGCCGGGGAGAAGCCGCCGTCTCCTCCCGGGTCCGCCTGCACCGCTCCCGGCTGGAATTGGAAGTAGTCCCGCAGTCCCCCGCCGGCGACATCCAGCACGCGGACGTGTCGGCCCTCCGCGGCGAGCCGGGGTCCCGGCGCCGCGCCGTTCGGCGGCCGGCCGTTGCCGCCCTCGGCGAATGGAGCGGCAAGCGGATACGTGGTTACCAAAATGACCTCGGCGGCGGTTGAGACGGAGCGCAGGGCCGTTTGCAGCGCCGGCAGCGGATTGCCATGCGTCGCCGCCGCCACGGCCAGGCTCTCCAGGGCCTGATCGAGCAGGCCGGGAGAAGCCGGGCCCATGACTCGTGCCACCTGCTCGCCCAATATGACCAGGCTGACGTTGCCGCCGCCTTTGCGGCAGAGGTCGTCGAGCACCGTGGCGACGAAGCTGACGGCCTCTTCCACGCGTTCGCGGTCCAAGGCGGTGGGCGTCTCCGGCTCCCACAACGCTAGCAGGATCGCCACGTCTTCGTTGCGCGGCTGATCGAACTCCTTGACGAGCAACTGCTGAAGCCTAGCGGAGCTGCGCCAGTGGATATGCCGCGGATTGTCGCCCGACCGCCACTCGCGGAGGCCGAAGAAATCGCCGGACATCCGTTGGCGCCGCGTTTCGCGGCGGGATCGGCCCTCGTAATCGGGATGGGCACGTTGGAACCACTGCCGCGTCAGCTTGCCCAGGCAAGGGTACACCAGCAGGGATTCGCGGCTCTCGACCGTGCACGAGGCCTCGAATAGGCCGAAGGGGAAGCGGGTGCTGAGTCGGAGGGGTCCCCATTCGTAACGTCCGCGGGCAAGCAAACGCCCCTGAAAGGTTTCGCTGCCGGTTTCCTTGCCGGCGATGAGGCGGAAGAGCGCGGCGACGTCCGCGGCGGACCCGCGCGGCGAATCGCCGCTGGGGGCCGTGCGGCGGACCGTGTCCTGGACGCGAATCGACCAGCGCGGGCGGCGACCCCGGCAATTCTCTACTTCGAACCGTCCGATCAGAAGATCGCCTGCGCAGACTCCTCGCGGCAGGCGCCGCCGCGGACGCAGCCCCCGCAGATTGCTTCGGGCCAGCCACCAACCGAAAATCCAAGGGCCGGCCACGAAGCCCGCCATGAGCAGCAGGATGTTCACCTGCCGCGAACAGGCCGCCAAAAAAATCCCGATCGTCAGGGCCAGGTAGTAAAGCCCTTGGCGAGTAGGTCGCACGCGGAAGCGGGAGACGGCGGAGTCCATGATCTCATTTTACGGCGCGAGAGATCTCATTTTACGGCGCAAGAACGGACCGCGGCCGATCCGCGGGGGCGAGTGCTCGCGCCGGCCGGTCAATCGCCGGCTTTCGCGCCGGCTTTCGCCTGGAGATACGCTTGCCGCAGGCGTTCCAGCAGCTCGGCGCGGCGATCGTACAGGCGTTTCGGCTCGCGGGGGGGCCGCCGCGCCAAGGCGTATGCCGTCACGAGGGGCATGGCCACGGTCGAATCCACATAACAAACCTCGGAGTCCGGCACGTGGTCCGGATCGACCTTGCCCCAACTCACCGCTTCCTGGGGGGTTGCGCCGGACAGGCCCCCGGTGTCGGGCCGGGCATCCGTGAATTGCAGGAA
>JAAZNR010000300.1 GCA_012798155.1 Thermogutta sp.
CGGAGAAAGGGTCGTGGAGGAGGAATTGGTATGGAATTCGTATATTGCCTGCGCCACTCAGCGTCCCCTCGGTCTCTGCGTGCTCTGCGTTCTCTCGGTCTCTGCGTTTCCATGCACGAACGGGGACAGTTCCCGTGAACGGTTACACGGGACCGACCCCGGCGGAGGCGTTTCCCGAGACTGCGGACCAGAGCCCGCGATCGGATACCGGCACGCCCGGCGGCCAAGTATAATAACGGTTTTCCCGGCCGCGGCAAACCTGCAAAACGGCGACCCGTTTTCGGCAACGCCTCCTTTCCGGTGCGAGGGGCAACCCTGACGAATGCTCGTGGCAACACTGGGCGAAGTATCGATCCTGGCGTGGTTTTTCCTGACGGGGAGCGTTCTCGGGAGCTTCCTGAACGTGGTGATCTACCGCGTTCCCCGGGGACTGAGCCTCGTGCATCCGCCTTCACGCTGTCCGGTCTGCCTGCACCCCATCCGGTGGCATGACAATATCCCCATTTTCGGCTGGTTCCTACTCCGGGGACGATGCCGGGACTGTGGCGCGCGTATCGCGAAACGTTATCCCGTGGTCGAGGCCCTGGCCGGTCTGGATGTTTTGCTCATTGCATTGAGGAACGGTAACTGGCGCTGGGTACCCGCACTGGATTCCCTGCTTCAGGAGGGGGTAATCCAACCTGGCCTAATTGAGACCGCACTTTTTATCGGAGTGAGTCTGAGCCTGTTAGCCGCGGCGATTATCCTTTATGACGGCGCGCGGGTACCCTTGTCGTTCTGGACGGTGGCAATTTTGCTTGTGCTAATTGGACACATAGCGGGTGCTTGCACTATCAATCATGGTGAAAATCCGCCTTACGGCCCCCCCTTGGGGCGAACGGCGGCGGTCCCCCCACGACTCCCGGCGGAATCGAGGGCTGAGGCCCCCTTTCAGAGCACCTTTGGAAAGACCAAAGACCGCTTGATCCCGCTCTTGCTGGCCCTTGCGGGGGGAATGCTACTCGACCTTTGGCTGGATCAAAAGGCGCGAGCCGGCAGGGTCTCGGGGACGCACACGCTGAAGGGGGCGGGCATCGCGGGATCGACGCGCGAGGGTCGATCCCACAAAAAAAGCCCTGATTCGGGTAAACCCGAGCCGATCGAACATCCCCGAAAAAGCCCTCGTTCGGGTTGGGAGTATTCATTTGCCTGCGCCACTTGTGGCTGGACGTTCGGTCGGCCGACGGAGGCGGGAATCGCGATAGGCTTTCTCGCAGCGCTCGCTACGATTGCGTTTTGCGTCCGCAAGCGACGTTGCGATTCGGCTCAGGTCTTTCGACAACGCTCGCGAGCCGGGGAGATCGAACCCGCGTCCACCCCGGCAGGCGACTTCGGCCGAATTCGATCTGTCCCCATGTTCGGACTTTGGCTATTGTTCCTATGCTGGGTTGTCGTCAGATGATTCTGGCGCATTTTCCGGCACCCGGCGCGGAGGGCGGACTTTGGACGCCGGCAGCCGCGTCATTCGCGGCCTATAGATGAGCTAGGCTTTTGCAGTGAACGGCATTTCCAGGACGTTGCCCCATCAACCCCAACCACGAAAAAGATGGAAGAACTCGAACGCGCGACTAACCTGAAGCGGATTTTGGAATCGCCCAGCTATCGGGTGGCGTATCAGGATTTGGATTTCCTGGCGGACCCCAAGCTCCGGCCGACCCGAATGGAATTGGAGTTGCTCAAACCGGAGCTGGCGTTTGAGCGGCTGAACATCACGGCCACTATCGTCGTGTTCGGCGGAACCCGGATCGTGGAACGCGCCCAGGCTGAAAGCCGGCTCCGGGCGGCGGAGGCGAGGCTCAAACTCGATCCCCGTGACCGCGGACTGCAACGGCAGGTAGCCGTCGCCAAACGCCTGCTGGCCAAGAGTCATTATTACGACATCGCAAGAGAGTTCGCCTATATCGTCTCCAGGGCTTGCAGTACGGATGGACACTGCGATTACGTTATCTGCACGGGCGGCGGTCCCGGTATCATGGAGGCGGCCAATCGTGGGGCTTACGATGCCGGCGTCAAGTCCATCGGGTTGAACATCCGTCTGCCCATGGAGCAGCAGCCCAACCCCTACATCACGCCGGAGCTGTGTTTTCAATTCCATTATTTCGCGCTCCGCAAGTTCCACTTCCTCCTGCGAGCCAAAGCCCTGGTCGTTTTTCCGGGCGGATTCGGTACGCTCGATGAATTGAGCGACGCCCTGACGCTGCGTCAAACTCGCCGGATGCAACCGATCCCCATCATCATCTTCGGCAAGGAGTACTGGGAACGCGTTCTCGATTTCGGGTACCTCGCCGATGAGGGCGTCATCGACGACGAGGATCTGGACCTTTTCGAATACGCGGAGACGGCTCAAGAGGCGTGGGACATAATCTGCCGGTTCCACGAGTCGGCGAGGCCGCCGACCGTCCCTCCCGCCGATGCTTTGGACAATGATGACGCCGGCCGGTTGAACGCTCACTAATCTCGGCCGGGCGCCCCGATAATGCCCCCGCACTCCACCTTTGCCCGCTCTCGCAGGACGGCCGGGGCGTTGCTCCCAGCGGATGATTCCCGTATGCTTCATCATGCGCGGCTCAAGCCGCCGCCTCGCGTTCGACCGGCCGCATGCGACCATTCCACCGGCCGCATGCGACCCTGCTCGGCCCGAGCACGGCCGAATATCGCGCGAGGCATAGCGTGCGGCGACGGTTGTGAGACGCCCCGAGTTCGTCGCCGCCGGGCGGATCGTTACTCCTATCTCCGACACGAAGAAGAGAGGTGTCCCGTGAAGAGGCTGGTTCTTGGGAGCGTCGCAGTGGCGCTCGGTTTGATGGGCTGGATTTCATTCCACTGCCGACCGGTATCGGCAGTGGAGCAAAGCAACGCCTCGGAAGCGGATGCTAAGCAACCGGTGAAGCAAAGCAACGCTTCGGAAGCGGACACCGAGCAACCGGCAGCTCAGGAGCCGATTCAAGTACCGGAGGGAGATTTCGCTGAAATCACGGCGTTCCTCGACAAACTGGCGCGGCAACCGGCTCCCACCGATCCTCAAGAGGCCGTCGCGTTTCGCAAGTCTCAGGCCGCGGCAATGCTTTCCGGGGCCGACAAGCTGCTTTCCCAGAAACTGTCCGTGGCCCAAGCCGATGAGACCTTTCAGTGGAAATTCCGCGGCATTCTCTTCGGCCTGCAATCCGGGGACACGAGCGTGCGGCAGGAATTGCCGCAGCTTGCCGAAGAACTGATCGCTCGAGCCTCGGAAAACCTCGGCTCGGCCACGGAGGATGAGCTTCCGATTGTCGTGCAATGGGCCGTGATGGCAGTCCGGATTGCGGGCCCGGCCGCAGTTGAAAAGGCGCAAGACTTGTCCGCGAAGCTACGGGAAAAGCAAAAGGCCGGCCTGTCGCTGCAACTGGAAGCCGTTCTTCTGCCGGTTCTCTCCCGCTCGGACACCCGCGAGGAATTGGCTCAGCGGCTGGAAAAGTTCTTTGCCGACGCCAAAACGGCCCTGAGTCAGGAATCGCCGGAGTATGAGACCGTTCAAGCCGTGACATCGCTCTTGGGGCAATTGGAAGGCCTGGGTTTCGACGAGGCGGCGGGCCGGCATTACAAGGAAATCGGCGAATCGCTTGCCAAGTCATCCGATGAGCAGCTCGCTCGTCTCGGCCGCCGGCTCGCAGGGGTGGGACGGCGTCTGAGTCTGGTGGGGAACCCATTGGAACTGGTCGGCAAGACCGTCGATGGCAAGGATTTCGACTGGTCGCAGTATCGAGGCAAGGTGGTCCTCGTGGACTTCTTCGCCACCTGGTGCGCGCCGTGTCGCGCGGAGGTGCCTAACGTCAAGAAAAACTACGACCTCTATCACGACAAAGGCTTCGACGTGGTGGCGATCAGTTTGGATCAAGATCGTCAGGCCTTAGAGTCCTATCTCGAGGAAACCAAGCTGCCGTGGCCGGTCTTGCACAATGAAGATCCCGAAGCGAGCGGCCCGGCGAACCCCGCCGACTACTACGGGATCGTGGCCATCCCCACCGTCATGCTGGTGGATAAGGACGGCAAGGTTTTGACGTTCGATGCCCGCGGTCCCCAGCTCGGGGAGCGGCTTGCCCAGTTGCTCGGCCCTGCTGAGAAGGCTGATGATTCGGCCGCCTCGGAATCCCCGGATTCCTCGCCCGGTGAAGGCGGCGAAGAGTAACGGCGATCACTCCTTCGTAGCTTCCCCGTAACCGTTCACGCGATGGAGCCTGATCGTTTACGGACGCGAGCGACACGTTTGCACCCCGTGAGTTGGGTGGCACGTCGCTGAGGTCCGTCAGGACCGAAGGGCGTGGCGGACTCCGCGAGCAGGCCGACCACGCCCATCGTTTCGCTCTGGGCGTGCCACCGCACGCGCCGTCGGGCAAGCCGGCAAGCGCGCCGAGCGGCCGGGTGGCTGGGGTCGTAGCGCAGCGAAGCCCCCAGACGCCGGCCTTCGCATCGCTTCCCGGGGCGTGAACGGCTACGATTCGCCGGTTCGACCTCGCACCG
>JAAZNR010000301.1 GCA_012798155.1 Thermogutta sp.
GGCCGTGGAAGAGGACGAGGTCCGGCCGGACTCCACCTTGGTGGGAGATCTGGGCGCTGAATCGATCGACTTCCTGGACATCGTGTTCAAGCTCGAAAAGACCTTCAATATCAAGATTCCCCGCGGTGAATTGTTCCCGGAAGACATCATGACGAACCCGGACTACGTGAAGGACGGGAAATTCACCGAGGCGGGTTTAACGGAGTTGCGGAAGCGGATGCCCTTCGCCGAGCTGGACCAATTCGCGCAGAACCCGTTGGTCCAGGACTTCGCCAACCTGTTGACGGTGGCAGACATGTGCCGTTTCGTGGAGAGCAAGTTGAAGCAGGCGGCGTGACGGCGGCGCGGTCGGCGGCCGAGGGTCGGCCGAGTCCGCCCGCACAACCCTTTCCCCCGCAAGAGATCATCGAGGACGGCCATGCGCTGGTATTGGATCGATCGTTTCATCGCCTTCGAGAGCGGTCGCATGGCCAAGGCCGTCAAGAATGTGTCGCTGGCGGAGGAACATTTGCACGACCACTTCCCCGGCTATCCCGTCATGCCCAACGTCTTGGTGATCGAGGGCGTGGCACAGGCCGGCGGTTTGTTGGTCGGCGAGTACAACGGATTTCGGGAAAAGGTGGTCTTGGCCAAGGTGCAACGGGCGGTGTTTCACTGCGAGGCGGTGCCGGGCGACACGCTGGTTTACACCGCGATCGTGGAAAACATCCATCCGCACGGGGCGGCCGTCACCGCCACCAGCCATAAGGGCGACGTTTTGCAGGCCGAACTGGAGTTGGTGTTCGCCCACCTGCGTCCCGACGTGGGCGGCCGGGAGCTGTTCGAGGCCGGCACGCTGACCCACATGATGCGCGTGCTGCGCGCTTACGAAATAGGCGTGGCCGCGGACGGCTCGCCGCTGCGAGAACCGGACGAGGATTCGTGAAGCCCTTCCGCCGGTCGCCCGCATGCGCACGCGGCGGACCGCCACGGCGGCGCCCGCCCTCGCCGCGACGACCGCCGCGAAGTCCGCGCCCCGGAGGCGGACCGGGATTTGCCGTGGTGAAACGACCTGAGGGGATCATGGGAGTTGATTCGGTATGAGACGCCGTGTTGTTGTCACCGGCATGGGTTTTGTCACTCCGCTGGGAGATGACGTGGAGACCGTTTGGCGGAGGTTGCTCAACGGCGAGTCGGGGATCGACTACATCACCCTCTTCGACGCGAGCAACTTCCCCAGCAAAGTCTCGGCGGAGGTCAAGAACTGGGATATCTCCTCGGTCGGCGAGCACCCCGAGGACTGGCGTTTCCGCGGCCGGCACACGCAGTTCGCGGTGGGCGCGGCGAAAAAGGCCTGGTGGGACTCCGGCCTAAACGAGTCCCAACTCGATCCCACTCGCTTCGGCGTGTACACCGGCAGCGGCGAGGGCCAGCAGGACTTCGACCGCTTCACGCAGATGATGGTGGCGGCCCTCACCGACGACGGTCTGGACGTGGTCAAGTTCGTGCAAAAGGGGCTGGAGATCCTCAACCCTATCGAGGAACTGGAGCAGGAACCGAACATGCCGGCGGCTCACTTGGCCGCCATGTTCAATGCCCAAGGTCCCAACATCAACTGCCTGACGGCCTGCGCCGCCAGCAGCCAGGCGGTGGGCGAGGCGACCGAGATCATCCGCCGCGGGGAGGCCGACGTCATGCTCTCCGGCGGCACGCACACCATGATCCATCCCTTCGGCGTGACGGGCTTCAACCTGCTGACGGCCCTTAGCACGCAGAACGATCCGCCGCAAAAGGCATCCCGGCCGTTCGACCTCAACCGGGACGGTTTTGTGCTGGGCGAGGGCGCCGGCATGGTGATCCTGGAAGAGCTGGAACACGCCCGGCGCCGCGGGGCCCGCATTTACGGCGAAATCATCGGCTACGGCACCACCGCCGACGCCTACCGCATCACCGACGCCCATCCCGAGGGGCGCGGCGCGATCCGCTGCATGCAGATGGCCCTGGAAGACGCCGGCGTCGCCCCCGAGGACGTGCATTACATCAACGCCCACGGTACCAGCACCGTCGTCAACGACAAGGTCGAAACCCTGGCCATCAAGCGAGTCTTCGGGGACTACGCCTACAAGCTGCCCGTCTCCAGCACCAAAAGCATGATGGGGCACCTGATCGCGGCGGCGGGCGCCACGGAACTGATCATTTGCCTGCTGGCCATTCGCGATAACGTACTGCCGCCGACCATCAATTACGAGACCCCGGACCCCGACTGCGACCTGGACTACGTCCCCAACACGGCCCGCGAGGCCCGTTGCGACACGGTCCTGAACAACAGCTTCGGTTTCGGCGGCCAGAACATCTCGCTGTTGGTGCGGCGATTCACCGGCTGAGGCCGCAAACTCTCTCCCCGCGGAAAAGGTCGCCACTCGACTTTGCGCTCTGGGTCGGCCCTAGCGACCCGCCGAACGAGCCGCATCGGCCGGGCGGCCGCGTGCCGAAGAACTCCTAGTGCGGCTCGCAACGTGTCGGGCCGGTCCATGAGTTCTCCAACGAGGCGGCCGCGGCCGGAGCGGAATGTCGATTCTCGCGATTCAAGCAGCGCTGAGTGTGGGGTTTTTCGTTCTTCTCGGCGTGGCCGGGGCGGTCGTTCTCATCCGCCGGTAGAGATGCCGGCATGGGTAGCGCTCCACCGCTAGCTCACGCTAGCGGCCCGCGCCGGGTGCCACTGCCGGCTTGTCCGGCAATGGAATCACGCAACGCCAATTTCACAGCGCGATGTGAGCCGCCGGCGTAGGCCGGTGGTGGACGGAGTGCGACGTCGGCCGTCTGGGGGCTTCGCTACGCTACGACCCCAGCCACCCAGGTGACGCTACATCACCGCGACCCCAGCCACCCGGCCGGCGCTACATCACTACGACCCCAGCCACCCAGTTGACGCTACATTACCGCGACCCCAGCCACCCGGCCGGTTTCGTAGCACAAATGTGAGCCACGAGCGTAAGCTGGTGGTGAAAGCGCTGCGTGAAAACATCAACCCCGGGGTAGCGCTCCACCGCTAGCTCACGCTAGCGGCTCGCGCTCGCGCGGTGCATTACGTTTGCGTTCTGCACAAGTCCCGCGAGTCGCCGGCACGGTCCCACGCACCCCCCGTTTGCGTGTCCGCCGCGATTGTTGTACCGTAAGGTATGCGCGGCATTGGAACGCCGGGGCCTGAAAAAGGTCCCCGTGGGCGGGCCGGGATATCCGGCCGGGGGCGTGCGAACCGGTGCCGGCCGCGAATCGTTCCGCGTCCTTTCGCCGATCGGGCCAGCACCTCCTCGGCGGAAGCGGCGATCATTCTCCAACCCACCAGTCACTCCGGGAGCCGGCCTCGATGCAAGCACGTTCTCCGTTCCGTTGGATCCTCGTTGCGACCGCACTCGCCTTGTTCGTGGGTTGTCCCAAACCGCAACCGCCGGCGGAGCAGCCTGCCGACAAGGACCAAGGGACCGCCGCGGCCGCGCCGGGAGAAGAGGCGGAGACGCCGCAGGCCGAGAGCGCGGACCCCGCCCTGGTCGCGGAGGTCGTCGCTCGGGTGCAAGAGCGCGGCGGCAAAGTCCGGTTGGAAGGAGACGGTAAGATACTGAAGGCGGTCGACCTCTACGGCCGGCAGGCGCGTGACGAGGACGTGGCCCTGCTCGTCCAGGTGCCGACCATCGAGGAACTGGTTCTGTGGGGGGCGGAAATCACCGATGCCGGGGTGCGGGAATTGCCCAAGCTCCCGCGCCTGGTCAAACTGACACTGGAAAACACCAGCATCACCAACGAGGGGGCCCAAGTCTTGGGCGAACTGAAAACCCTCCGCTCCCTCAACCTCCGCCGCAGCACCAACCTTACCGACGACGCCCTGGCCTTCGCGGAAAAACTCCCCGATTTGACCGAGCTGATGCTGCTCTACAACAACTTCACCGACAACGCCATGCCGTATATCGGCAAGTTGACGAAGTTGCGGGCCCTCGACCTCCGCGGCTGCGTATTGATCACCGATCGGGGATTGGAGTCGTTGAAGGACCTCAAGGAATTGCGGGCGATCAAGCTCCGCAATCAGGCCTCGGTGACCGACGCCGGGATGGCGGTCCTCAGCACGCTGCCCAACCTCCAGGACCTGACGCTGGAGGACTCCGGCATTTCCGACTTCGGCCTGGACGAGATCGCCAAGCTCACCGGCCTGACCAGCTTGAACCTCATGCGGAGCTACGGCGTGACCGACGCCGGCTTGCCCAAGCTCAAGCCTCTGACCAAGCTGCGGCGGTTGTTCCTCCGTGGGCTGTACATCAACGGGCACGGTCTCAAGGAATTGGATTTGCCCGAACTTATCGAATTGGACTTGGCCGAGACGAGCGCGGACGACCTTGCCGCCGAGGCCGTCGCCCGCTTCGCACAATTGCAGAATCTGGACTTGTGGCATACCAAGGTCACGGACGCCGGGCTGGCTCATCTCGCCAAGCTGGGCAATCTCACCACGTTGAATCTGGTCGGCACGCCGGTTACGGATGCCGGTTTGGCCCATCTTACCGGCTTGAAGAACCTGCGGACGCTCGCGCTCGATGAGTGCAACGGAGTCACGGACGCGGCCGTGGAGCACCTTGCCCGGATGACGGGTCTGGCGGAACTCAGCCTGGGCAAGACCGGCGTCACGCAAGCCGGCGCGGCGAAACTCCGAGAGGCCCTGCCGGACTGCAAGATCAAGCTCTGACGGCAAACAAAGCGCGGGA
>JAAZNR010000302.1 GCA_012798155.1 Thermogutta sp.
AACGCTGTGGACGATGGCCTACTTGGCCAATCCCTATAAGATCGATTTGACGGCCAAGCGGAATCGGCACCGGGTGACGGCCGGTCAACCGGATGCCGAGGATACCCCCTTCACCCCCGCCGAATTGGAGGCCGTTTTGCGACCCTTCGACGCCGACGGCAGGAATCTGGCCCCGCGGCTGCGGCAGTTAATGCCCGACATCATCCGAGCAAGACACCTGGTCACGACCGAAAGTTGGGATGTCCCCGCGCCGGCGTTGGCGGGCAGCGACCGCTTGCGGGACGCATGGGGGAGCCAAATCCCCACGCACATCACGCAGCGGTTCAGCGTCACGGATCCGCAGGATTGGCACGTCTTGTTTCCACCCGACCTCTTCGCGGGCCTGCGAATGGATCTCAACCGCCCGCTGGGCGACCGACAAGACAACAACGCCAACAATGTAGTGGACGACGTCTCCGAGGCATCGCCCCAGCCCGCTCAAGACTCTTGGGCGTATCTGACTCAATCCGGAACCGGTCCGGCCGTGCCCTTCGACTATGACGGCGACGGCACGCCGGGCAGCGTCGAGGATCCGCGGCAGGCCCTGGCCCGGCATCTGTACGTCCTCATGATGGCGGTGGCGGACCTCGACTATTTGGACACGCTGACGAGCGGCAGGCTCCAGACGGCGCGGATGATCGCCCAATGGGCCGTCAACGTGGTCGATTTCCGCGACCGCGATTCCATCATGACGCGATTTCTGTTCGACGAGAATCCGTTCGACGGCTGGAATCCGACGGAGGATCCCGTGCACGTCGTCTGGGGCTGCGAGCGGCCGGAGCTGCTGATCAGCGAGACGCTGGCCTTCCACGATCGGCGGACGGAGGATCTTTCGGCCTATGGCTTCGCCTACAATCCGCCGCAACCGGAGGACGGCGAAGATCAGAAGGGCGATCAGGTCCGCGACCTGGACCAGCGGTATCGCCCGCAAGGATCGTTGTTCGTGGAGTTGTACAATCCCTGGCCGGAGAACGAACCGCCGCCGGCCGAGTTGGACTCGGTAGGAACCACGCCCAGCAACCAGCCGGGGGTGGACCTGGCGCGGACGACCCCCAACGGCCAGCCGGTTTGGCGTTTGGTCATCGCGCCGTCGGATCCCGACCCGGACGCCCCGGGGTTGCCGCGAGATGCCGACGATCCCGCCCCGGCCGAGCGACCGCGAATCGAGCGAGCGGCCTACTTCGTCCCGCGGCCCGCCGCGGGATTCCCCGAAGAGACGACGATTTCCGTCAGCTATTATCCCGGCCCGAATTACGCCTCGGGCATCGCCAAGGTTCTGCCCGGTCGCTATGCCGTGGTCGCCCCGGCGGGACGGCCTGACGCGGATCGCACCTTCATCGGCTTTCAATCGGACCAGCCCGACCCGAACACGGATCGCTACATCCAGGTTCAGCCGGCTGCCGTCGCGGTGGTCAACAACACGTCGGCGGGCGGGGATACCATTCCGGCCGGCGTCAATCCGCCGGTGGGAATTCGCCTCGATCGCGGATTCGTCTCCGTCGGCTTGCCGGCCGGCGTTCTCAACGACAAGGAAATGCGGTTGAGCGTCTCGGAGCCGGTGACGGGCTACGATGCGCTGGAAGCCAACGAGGTGGACGAGATCGGAAACACGATCAAGTACAACCCAGCCACTGGGCGATACGAAGATCCGCCGGGGACGGTCCAGACAATCGATCAACCGCTGGATGCTCAACGGAGCGATCTGGATTCGAGCTTGGGCGACACGTGGAACATCCTGCTGGGACGCAACGGCACGACGACGAATTTCCGCACGGTTTACCTCCAGCGATTGGCCAATCCGCTGCTTGACTATGATCCGGTCTGGAATCCCTATCGTACGATCGACGCGGCCTCCGTGGACCTGACGGCCTTCAACGGTCGCGATACGGCCGAGGATCTCTCGGACGACGGCACCCAGGTGCTGGCGGAAGCCGACGTCATGTTCCACACCCGGCAGCGGGGAGAGCGAAACGATGACATTCCCGATCCCAACAACGGGAATGCGATCGACGACGCCAAGCAGTTCCGCATCTTGTGGAAGCAGGAGCCGGGGCCGAAAGTCGTGGACGATGATCCGGCCAGCGCGATCACGGGTCGGTTCAGCCGCCGGCTCAAACACACGCTGAGCTATCTCAACGAGCGATTTGGGGATCCGCGTCCCGGCCCGGCGCCCTATAACGGCGAGCCGCCGCGGCCCACCCCCTGGCTGACGTGGCTCAACCGCCCGTTCTCCAATCCGCTGGAACTGCTGCTGGTGCCGGCCTTGCCGTCGTCCCGGCTATTGGCCTACGACGCGACGAATTATTACAAGTACTATCGGGTGCCGTTTGACGCCACGAATCCCGAGACGGAGCTTAATCCCTACGCGCCGAATCCGGCGGCCGTCCCCCCGGACGCCGCCGTCGATGACGACCCGTATCCGCATCTGTTGAACTTCTTCTGGTCGGTAGGGGCGGGCACGGGCGGCGCGGCAGCGCCGGAGTTCCATCGCCTGCTCGATTTCGTGCGGGTACCCTCGCCCTTCGTGAACACGGAGTTCCAGATGAACCCGCAGGCGGCGGCCGCCCTCCCCGCCCGATTCAAGCCGCCGCACCACGTGATTCCGGCCTATCGTGAGCCGGGCAAACTGAATCTCAACACGGTGTATTCACCCGAGATCTGGCGGGCCTTGCTGAATCACCCGGACGGCATTTTGAACCCGCCGAATTGGGATGACTCGGCCAATCCGTTTGCGGCCTCTTGGCACCGCTTTCTGGACAGCCGTCGGGGATACCTGGTCAACGGCACGGCTTGGCTCAGTCGGATGTTGGAACTCAATCCCGACTATCCGACGCGGTTGGGCAATCCCTTCCGCGGATTCGGCGGCTACAGCAACGTCCCCCCCACCAACCCCGTGGATGCCAACAACCCCTCGCTTCAGGACCTGATCGAGCGGGAGGTCAACGCCACGCTCTTGCGGCCGGCAGTGCGCTACGACAACAATCGCCCGGAATTCACGAAGACGCCGCTCTTCCAGTCCCCGCCCACGGACCCCGAAGATCCCGCCACGAACCACGAATGGGAGTACTGCGACATCAACCGCAATCCCTTCTTCCGCTATCGCGACCTCATGCGGCTGGGCAATCTGGTGACCACGCGATCCAATGTGTACGCGGTTTGGGTGACCATCGGTTATTTCGAGGTCGAGCCGATTACGCAGGCCACGGTACCGCCCGGCCTAACACCCCAGGAGATCGCCGAGATCTATCCCGGCGGCTACCGCCTGGGGCAGGAGCTGGGCAGCGACTCGGGCGAGATCAAGCGGCATCGCGGGTTCTTCATCGTGGATCGCTCCCTGCCGGTGGGTTTCAAACGCGGCGAGGACCTCAACGTCGATCAGGCCGTCCTCATCAACAGGATCCTGGAATAGCGGAAACGAGATGATTCTCGTCGAGCGCTCGGCGGGCCTCGCGACTCGGTCGGTCGCGGGGCCTGCTTGCTTTTCCGCGGCTTTTCTTCTCGGCGTGCCGGCCGGCAAGCCCTGCGCAACCCCTTTCCATGCTTCACAGGGAGGTGCGATGCTGTTAGCATGGTTAGGCGGCATTGGGTAATCCTGCTGGACGAGCTTCCATAGGGAGGACGGATCATGACGCGACGTGCCTTGGCCGGGCTTTTCGTTTTCGCCTCGAGCTTCTTGACGTTCGAAGTCTTCTCCGCACGCGGCGAGTCGCCGTTTCCCGGCGAGCGGGGCGAACGCCTGGACCTGGCGTGCCGCGACGACATCTGGGACCGGGAGCCGCAAGGCTTTCTCCAGCGGTTCGTTCGCGTGCCGCGCGATCAAACGGCGGCCTTTGCCCTATACACGCACGACCACGGCGTGCTGAAGATGTCCGCTCAGCTCTTCCCGCTCCAACCGAATGAACCGCGGGAGGTGCGGTTGGAGCTGCTCAAGGACGGCGAATGGCGGGAGGTCGCGCGGGCAGCGGTGATCTATCCCGGTTGGTCGGCCCATTTCCGTTTGGAGCCGTGGGATTCCGGCGTTTCGGTGCCCTATCGGGTGCGGCATGGGGAATCGGCCGTCTTCGAGGGGCTGATTCGCCGCGATCCCTCGGACAAGGATGAGATCGTCGTGGCGTCGCTCTCTTGCAGCTCCAATCAGGACCGCGGCGACCGCGAGCCGATGGTCTCCAACCTCAAGAGGCAGGACCCCGACCTGCTGTTCTTCGCGGGAGACCAGAGCTACGACCACACGGAGCACACGGCCGCGTGGCTGCTGTGGGGCACGCAGTTCCGCGAGATCATCCGCGATCGTCCCGTGGTGACCATCCCGGACGATCACGACATCGGCCAAGGCAACCTTTGGGGCGAAGGGGGAATCGAGGCGGATTCGCCGGCGGGCGACTCGGGCGGCTACTTCTATCCCCCCGAATATATTCGCATGGTCGAACGTTGCCAGACCTGGCACCTCCCCGACCCCGCCGATCCTCGCCCCATTGCCCGCGGTATCGGCGTGTACTTCACTCGGCTCCGAGTGGGAGGCGTCGATTTCGCGATCCTGGAGGACCGCAAATTCAAGTCCGGTCCCAAGGGCAAGATTCCGCAAATGGGTCCGCGGCCGGATCACATCGTCGATCCCGCCTACGATCCCAGGGCCATCGACTTGCCGGGATTGCAACTCCTCGGCGAACGGCAGCTCGCGTTCCTCGATCGCTGGTCGGAAGATTGGACGGGTGCCGAGATCAAGGCCGTGCTTTCGCAAACCGCCTTTTGCGGAGCCGCCCATTTGCACGGCTCGCGCGACAATCGCCTGATTGCCGACCTGGACTGCAACGGCTGGCCGCAGAGCGGGCGCAATGCCGCCCTGCGGGCCATTCGCAGGCCTTCCGCGTGCCATCTTTGCGGCGACCAGCATTTGTCGGTCGTGGTGCAGCATGGCATCGAGACGTTCCGCGACGGACCGTTCGGCTTTACCAGCCCGGCCATCGTCAACAGCTACTATGCTCGCTGGTGGGAACCGGCGGACCGCAAGCCCGGCGGAAATCCCATCCCCAACAGCCCGCTGCCGTACACGGGCGACTACTTGGACGGGCTGGGCAACCCTATCACGATGCTGGCCTATGCCAATCCCCAGTTCGATCGCATCCAGGACATGAAGGCACAGCAACGCAATCCGCGGGCCAAGTTGGCCGACGGCTACGCGCTGATCCGCTTCAACAAGCGCGCCCGGACGATCCGCTTCGAGTGTTGGCCCCGTTATGCCGACCTCTCCCGGGGCGACGCGGCGCAATTTACCGGTTGGCCGATCACGATTCGCGTCGAGGACAACGACGGGCGAAAGCCGACCGGCTATTTGCCGCCGCTGAAATTAGGGCAGGTTCCCAACCCCGTGGTGCAGGTCGTGCGGGAGAGCGACGGCGAAGTCTTATACACCCGACGCGTGACCGAGAATCCGTACCGGCCGCCGGTATTCGGCGAGGGTACGTACACGGTGAAGGTCGGCCGAGATCGGCCGGACGGCTGGAGTTTGCAGGGCGTCGCGGCCGCCGGTGCGGATGCCTCGCCCGCCCCCATCGAGGTGGAGCTTCCGTGACCGCGGTCGGTACCGCAGCATGGACTCGGGCTTCCATTCGCCGCGGCGATCGTAGCGGAAATCATCACCCCGCGGCGGTGCGGACACTCGATAGAATCTCCACGCGGCGCGCGGGCAGCCCGCGGGCGGCCCGCGCCGGCTCAGCGGCCGGGCCACGGATAGTCGTTCTTGCCCGCGCTCTCTTCCACCAGTCCCGGCGGGAGCGTCTTTTGCCAGGTGATCGCCTTCTCGGCCAGGCGGGCCGTGATTTCCGGGTGCCGATCCGCCAGATTATTCTGTTCGCCCGGATCTTGGCGGATATCGTACAGCTCCACCCGCGACTGATCGGGATTCAGCAGCAGCTTCCAATCCCCGTCCCGGACGGCCAACAGGGGCGAGCGGTTCCAGGGGTGATTGAAGATGCGGAATCGCCATTCCCAGAACAGCGGCTGGAAACGGGGCGTTTCCTCGCCGCGCCAAGCCGCCGCCATGCTTTGCCCGCGAATTCCCTCGCGGACTTCGGCCGGGATCTCCCAGCCCGCCAATTCGCAGACCGTCGGCAGGAAGTCCACGCCGCAGATCACGGAACGATCGTCGACGCGGCCGGCGGGGACGGTCGGGCCGCGAACGATCAGCGGTACGCGGATGCCGCCCTCGTACAAACTTCGCTTGCGACCCCGCAAGGGACCCGCGCTCCCGTAGGCCGACCAGGCGGCGTTGCCGATATCGATGTCCTCCGGACCATTGTCCGAGGAGAAGACGATGATCGTTCGATCCTCCAGCCCCAGCTCCTTCAGCTTCTGCATCAATCGCCCGATTTGGCGATCCATTTCCACTACGGTCGCCGCGTACACCATGAAGGGGCTGGTGAAACCTTCCGGCGTTTGTCGGCGGAAAGTCGCCATTTGTTCCGGGCTGGGAGCCAAAGGGGCGTGCGGATCGTTGAACCAGACCTGGCAATAGAAGGGGCCGGACCGATGGGCCTCGATCTCCGCGATGGCCGCGTCGATCAACTCCCGGCTTGCCTGCGGTCGTTCCTGGATGCCCCACAGATTGCGATCGCCTTCCTGGCAATCGATCCACCTCGCCACGTCGAAGCCGTAGAGGGAGAGTCCCTGGGGGGCGTCGTTCGGGCGTCCCAAATGCCACTTCCCGATGTGGATGGTCTTGTAGCCCGCCTGCCGCAAAAGCCGCGCCAACGTGGGCACCGCCGGGTCGAGGTGGTTCGGCATGTCCCTTTGCGCGTTCTGTTGGGGCGTGGCCAGGTGCCCGTGGATCCGCAGCTCGGCCGGATATTTGCCGGTCATGAGTGCGGCCCGGGAGGGAGAGCACACCGATCCCGCCTGATAGTAATGCGTGAACAGCGTTCCCTCCGCGGCCAGCCGGTCGAGGTGCGGCGTACGGAAGCGGCGATTTCCATAGCAACTCAAATCGCCCCAGCCCAAGTCATCCGCCAGGAGGAAGACCACGTTGAGCGCTGAGCGTGCGGTTGGGGGCGGTTCATCCGCGACGGACGGCCCGCCGCGCAGTGCGATCCCCGCGACCCCCAAAACCCACGCGCAATGTAGCAGCAGCGTTCGCATTGGATCGCCTCCCGGGCGCACTCGGCGCCCCTTCGCCTGCTCCCGCCCGGTTCGCGCGGCGGGACTCACGGTTTGCAACGGCGACTTCACCCCGTTTGCCGCGGCGACTTCACCGGCGGTACCGCGCCGTCGGGGAACGAATGCCGGCGGGTCGTCGCGCCCTACGCTTTCGCCTGCTCATACGGGAATACGGCGGCTGGGACTACGGCGGAGCGAGGGTTAAGGTGCCAAGGACAATCGTCCTCGGTGGTCTTCGGCGGGGATAGGCGGTCCCGGGCGTTTCTATGGCTGTCCCTTCGGATCGTAATCCGGATTGGCGGTAGGCAATTGTGCGCCCACTGCGGCCCGCCAGGCCTCGAGCTTCGACTTCAATTCTTTCGCTTTTTCCGGCATCCGAGCGGCCAGGTCGCGGCTCTCTTTCGGATCGTCGCGGAGATTGTACAGTTCCACGTGATCGTCCTCGAAGAATTGCACGAGTCTCCAATCGCCGTCTCGCACCGCGCTATACGGCGTGGCGCCGCCGGGGTGATAGTGCGGATAATGCCAAAACAAAGGGGATCGCCGCGGCGCCGCCCGCTGCTTGAGAATCGGCACGAGACTTTCGCCGTCGCAGACGTGGTCCGGTGCGTCCGGCGTGCCCGTCATTTCCAGGATCGTGGGATAGAGGTCGTTGCTGATGACCGGCGTGCTACTGGTGCTGCCGGGTTGCGTCACTCCCGGCCACTTGACGATCAGCGGCACGCGGACGCCGCCCTCGTACGCCGAGCCTTTTCCCGCCCGCAGACCGATGTTGTGCGTCACCGGTTTTCCTTTGCAGGCGGGCGACGTCAAGCCGCCGTTATCCGACGTGAACACGACGACCGTTCGGTCCTCCAGCCCCAGCCGTTGCAACGCTTCTGAGACGCGGCCCACGGCCTCGTCCATGCTGTGAATCATGGCGGCGTAGACCGGGCACTGTTGGCCCTCCAACGCGTCGCCGCGGGCCGCCGCCTCCTCCAGCTTTCGCTCGTAGCGGGCGATCAACTCCGGCTTGGCCTGCAACGGGGTGTGGACCGCGTAATGGGCGAAATACATAAAGAACGGGCGGTCGCGGTGGGCCTCGATCAGGCGGACGGCCTCTTCCGCGAGCCGGTCGGTGAGGTATTCGCCTTCCTCTCCGCCCTCCAACGGAACGCGGCGCTCGCCGGTCCCATAGGGGAAGAAATAGCTGCCGGGCTGGCCCATGAAGGTGCCGCCCAGGTTGACGTCGAAACCCTGATGCTGGGGATAGTACGGAGGATCGCCGAGATGCCACTTTCCGATGTGGATGGTCGCGTAGCCCGCTGCTCGCAAACGCTCCGCGATCGTCGTCTCTTCCAACGGCAGGTGCATCGTCCAGTCGGGGACCCGGAGCTTGGCCTTGGGGCGGTTGTGGCCTTTGATCCAATCGGTGATGTGCAGTCGAGCCGGATATTTGCCGGTCATCAGCGCCGCCCGAGTGGGAGAGCAGACCGTGCAGGCCGAATAACCGGCGGTAAAGCGCATCCCCTCGTTCGCCAGGCGATCGATGTTGGGCGTCTCATAGAATCGGCTGCCCGCACAACCCAAGTCCGTGGCGCCGAGGTCGTCGATGAGGATGAGGATCACGTTCCAGGGCCGTGACGGCGGCGCGGACTCCGCGTGAGCGGATCGGGCGAAGCCCTGGGCGGCCCCCCACGCAATCGCGACGGCGAGCAGCGAATATAGAGGAATACGGACTCGAGGCATGGCGCGGCTCTCCCCAAAAGAGTATTGCGGTGCGTGCGGGTAAGGCGGCGGATCGAGCAGCGGGGCCTTCTTCCGCGCGTGATCCGCGATCCGCGCGGTTATCCCTTGAAACCGCTCCCCATGATAGTCGCTCAGCGGTCGTCGGGCAATCGCCAATCGACGATTTCGAGCTGGACGCTGACCCGTCCGTTGTATTCGTTGATCTTCGGGCGAAAGGCCACGTCCAGCGGTCGCCCCAGGACCAAATCGTCGATGCGCTCGGCGGCCCCGAAGGCCACGCCTCGCAGCCTGGCGGAGTGCTGCCGCAAGGCCAGCGAGACGTGCCGGGAGTCCTTGCCCACCACCCGCTTTTCCTCGACCTCGACGTTCTCGCAGCACATCAGCGGCCGCGGATTGCCGGTGCCGAAGGGCGCCAGCTTTTCCAGCTCCCGCACCACGTCCAGCGTGAAGACGCTGAGGGGAAATTCGGTGTCGATTTGCAGCTCGGGCGGGTGCGCGGAGAGGTCGAAGTGTTCGCGGACGTACTCGCAGAATTCGTGCCGAAAGGCCTCGATTTGCGATTCCTCGATGGTCAGTCCGGCCGCCAACTCGTGACCGCCGTAGCGCCGCAAACGGTGGCCGCAGGCCGAAAGGGCTTGGTAGAGATTCAGGCCGGGGATGCTGCGGGCGGACCCCACGCCCTCGCCCGCTCCCGTCTTGCTGAGCGCGATGAGTACGGTCGGGCGATGATACTTCTCGGTGAGCCGACCGGCGACGATGCCGATTACGCCCTGGTGCCAATCGGAGTCCGCCAGAACGACGGCCGGGGAGTCGTCCGGATCGAATTTCTCCTTGAGCTGTTTGACCGCCTTGAGGTAGATGCCTTGCTCGATCGACTTCCGCCGGCAATTCAACTCGTCGATGTATTGCGCCAGTTCCGCGCCGCGCTCGGGGCGATCGGTCAGCAGCAGTTCGACGGCCAGGGCGGCTTGTCCCAACCGCCCCACGGCGTTCAAGCGGGGCGCCAGTTGAAAGGCCAGCCACTCGCTGTCGGTCTTCCCGTTGCCGGATTGCGCCAGCTCGATCAGGCGGCGGAGTCCGGGGGCGGTCGTCGCGGGGAGGCTCCGCGTGCAGCCGTAATGGACCAGAATGCGGTTTTCGTCCACCAAGGGGACGACGTCGGCGACGGTACCGACGGCCGCCCAACCGACCGCTTCCACCAAGAATTGCTTGAGGGCGGGCGAGGCTCGCTCGCCGTTACCGGAGCGTTTGGCCAAGGCCCAGGCCAACTTGAAGGCGGTCCCCGCTCCGCTCAAGGCATCGAAGGGGGCGACGCGGCCGGGCAGTCGGGGATGGACGACCGCCGCGACCCGCGGCAGCGATTCGCCCGCTTGATGGTGATCGGAGATGATCAACCGCAGCCCCAACTCCTCGGCGACCGCTGCCTCCGCGATCCCCGAGATGCCGCAGTCCACGGTGACCACGGTCCGCGCGCCGGATTGGGCCAGATTCCGCAGGGCGTCCGCATGCAGGCCGTACCCGTCGTCGAGCCGACTGGGGATGTGGTACCCGACGTCCGCGCCGAGCAGTTTGAGGCACTTGCAGAGAATCGCCGTGGCGGTAATGCCGTCGGCGTCGTAATCGCCGTAGACGACGATCCGCCGGCCCGCCGCGATGTCGTCGCAAAGCATGGCCGCGGCTTCGTCGCAGCCGGGCAGGGTCTCCGGCGGATAGAGGGCCTGCAATTGCGGATCGAGGAACCGCCGCGCGGAAGCGACCTCGTGCAGACCGCGATTGACCAGAATCTGCGCAACGACCGCCGAGACTCCCAGGTCTCGTGCGACCGCACCGATCAGCTCGCGCCGGTGGGGCGCAATCCGCCAATACCGCTTCATTCCTCGACGCCTCGTTCAACGGACCCCGACCGGATCACGCCGAGCCGACGGATCGAGCCTATTTCTTCTTTTCCACATGGACGGTATGCCGGCGAAGCCGCGGGCAATACTTTTTCAAACGCAGCTTCTCACCGCCCGGCTTGCGCCGGAGCGCGTAATTCATATCTCCGGTTTCCTCGCAGACCAGGAAAACCGTCTCGGCCTTTTTCTTCTTACCGCCTTTTGCCATGTTCGCGATCCTTGGAAACGTTCCACCGGGTTGCCAAGCCGTCCAGGCTGGTAAAGAATGTATTGTATCCGATCGAGCGACCTTGCAAACCGGGGAGCTTTCCGCCGGTCGCCTTTCGTATTGCTCGGCACGAGTGGGGAATTCCCGGTCGTGACCGGGCCGCCGGCCTTCGCCTTTTATAGTAAGGGAACTGGACTTTTGCAAATTGTGGTGACAAGTCCTCGTCCGCCTTGGAAGAGGGTTATGGTGAAGGCAACTAGGCGCGAAAACGGCTTGCCGTGATTGCCTAACTTCACCAAGCCCTCACCCGCTGCCCCTCTCCCAGAGGGAGAGGGAAGCAGTTTGCAAAAGTCCAGGAAGGGAAGTGAAAAAATGGGAAAACTATTGCCGATGGTCGCCTTTTTCGCAGTTTCGTTATCGATCATGCTGTCGGCGTCTCTGATGGGAAGTCAAATTGACGCGCCTGTTTCGGCGGACGAACGCTATTCCGGCAAAGACGGCCCGTACGAGGTCCGATCCATCCTGTTAACCTGGGAAGATTCGGCCAGATCGCGGAATCTTCCCGTCAAGATCTATTACCCAATGAGTGGGGCGGACAGGCATCCCGTCATCTTATTCTCCCACGGATTAGGGGGTTCCCGAGACGGTTATGCTTACCTGGGACGGAACTGGGCGAGCCACGGCTACGTCTCGGTGCATCTTCAGCACCCCGGCAGCGACGATTCGATTTGGCGGGGGAGCCCGCCCTCGGAGGTCATGAACCGCCTGCGAAAGGCATCTCGAAATCCCCGTGCCGCGCAGGATCGCTATCAGGATACCAAGTTCGCCTTGGATCGGCTCTCCGAGTTGGATCGTTCGCTGGAGCTTCAAGGGGCACCTAATCCGCTTGCCGGGCGGTTGGACCTCGATCGCATCGGCATGGCGGGGCACTCGTTCGGAGCTTTGACGACGTTGGTCGCGGTCGGCCAGTTGGTGGGGATGCCGCGTGCGGATCACTCCGACCCGCGGATCCGCGCCGCGATTCCCATGAGTGCGCCGGTGCCGGGTTGGCGGCTCAACCTGGACCGCGACTACGCCGGCATCCGCGTTCCCCTGATGCACATGACGGGTACGCTGGACGCCAGCCCGATCGGCGATACCCGCGCGGCGGATCGCCGCATCCCTTTCGACCGCATCTCGCACGCCGAACAATACCTGATCGTCTTCCGCGACGGCGACCACATGATCTTCAGCGGCCGGAGCAGGATATTGGGAGGTCTTGAGGCTCGATCCAAGGACGCCGAGTTTCAACGCCTGATCCGCGCCGCGAGTCTGGCCTTCTGGGACGCCTATCTGCGAGAAGACGGCGAGGCCCGCCGGTGGCTGGCGGAGGGGGGATTGAAGGACCGCTTGGGCGACCTCGGTACGCTGGAAAGAAAATCGCCCTCTCCGCCCACAGAGTGAGCCTGGCGCGAAACCGCGTCATCGAGGGCGGGGTGCGGCACCGGCGCCGGCACCGGCTTTTCCCGTCCGGCGTTCCCGCCCACAATAGACGCATGCGCCCGAAATCCCTCATGCCGCCCCTCACCGTGCTTGCCGCCGCGCCGGCTCCCCTGCGAATCGTGGTCGTGGGGACCGCCTTCGAGCTGGCACTGGGGCTTGTGGCGTGGCTGCTCGGGTTTCTCATCGGGATCGATCCTTTCTCCCGCCGGCATTGGACTTGGGAAGGGCTTGCCTGGGGCGGGGCGGCCATCCTTCCCATGTTGGCGATGGCCGGCGCGGCGTTTTCCCTTCCGGGCAGAGCGTGGCAGGAACTCCGCGACTTTTTGGACGAGGTCGTGACCCCCTTATTCCTCGGCTGTCGTGGGTGGCACCTGCTGTTGCTCTCCCTGGCGGCGGGCTGGGGCGAGGAGCTGCTGTTTCGCGGTCTGTTGCAGCGGGGAATCGCGGCGGTCGTCGCCGCTTGGGGCTTCTCCTCGACGGCCGCTACCGCCCTGGCCGTTCTCGTCGCCGCGGCGGCCTTCGGCCTCGCCCATCCCCTGACCCGATTGTACGTCGTCGGGGCGACCGCCCTGGGGGCATATTTGGGACTCTGTTTCGAGCTGAGCGGGAATCTCGTCGTCCCCATGGTCGCCCACGCGGGATACGATTTTCTGGTACTGGCGTTTCTGGTGCATCGGGCGAGAGCGAGAGAGGCCCGGCGGCGACCGCCGGAGGTCCGCATGGACTGCCCCGCGGCGGGCACGAGCGGAGGTCAAGACCCCGCCGCGACCGGTTCCGCGTCCGGCGACTCCACGTGAACGGTCTGCTCGCGGACCTGGATGTTGGCGGGGACGACCGGCGTCGGGCCGCGTCCGTAGTCGGAATAGGTGCGATTGCCCCCGGCCCTCTTCGCCTCCGCCAGGGTCTCTCGCAGACGTTCGAAGAAGGTCTGCGAGGTGTCGTCGTCGCGGAGCTGCGTGACGGCCGCCGCGATCGTGAGCTGGACGCCCTGCCCCTCGTATTCGAAGGTCGCCGTTTCCACCGATTGGCGGATTCTCTCCACCAGTTCCGTCCAGCTTCGGGCGTCCGCTTCGTTACTCAGCAGGAGGAATTTGGCGGTTCCCAGTCGCGCGAAGACAGCCTCTCGGCGAGGGATTTCGCGGATGAAGCGGGCAAGACTCGCCGCGATCTCATTCACGGCCGGGTGACCGAGCCGGTCGTTCCAGTCGCGGAGGCGGTCGGCATCCAAGACGGCGGCAAGGAGGGGACGACGCTGCCGGCCGGCAGCTTGCCACCATGGGGCGAGGTACATCTGTAACCCCAGCGGCGTCAGGTATTCCGTCCGTTCATCGGTGCTCCGGCCGGGGATCGCGGCCGGCGCCAGGTCCTCGCACACGGCACGGGCGGCGTAGGCGGCTTCCAAGTGGTCTCGCAATCGATACGACGCGGATAAGAGGCGGTTCAAGACGCGGCGAAGTTGTCGTCGCGCGGCGGTCGGTTCGCCTCGCACGTCCAGCAGCGAAAGCTCCCGCGCCGCCGCCTGCATGTCGGCCGCCGTGGCATCCCAATCGGCGCGGATATCCTCCCGCACGAGGGCGACGTCGGCGGGCGGGCCGTCCTCCCGCCGAAACTGCTCCCGCAGCGCGGACAACTCGGCCAGGTAGTCTTGACCGAGTCGCAAGATGCGGTCCCATTGGTCCGTGACCTCGGGTTCACCCGTCATCTCGGCCCGTCGCAAATCCGTGTCCAAATCGACCAGGGTCGCTACCCAGACCGTATTGCGTTCCAGGGCATCCGCCAGAAAATCGAGATCCTCGCAGGTCGCTACCACCGTTTTTGCCTCTTGCTCGGTCGGCGAGGCTCGGGCTTCGTCCGCCGTCGTCTCGGGCGCGGCCGATGGTTTCGACTGCCACGTCTCTTGCCCGTTCGCCGAGGATTCCTCGTCATGAGGCTGCTGCAAGAAACCCCAGGGCACGGCAGAATTGGCGATGTCGGCGGTGATCGCGGCCCAATTGTCCGCCGCAGGCTCGACGGCGGAGGCTGATTCGCCTGCGGCGGTCGGCGTGGACTCGGCATTGCTCGCATGGGAAGCCGCGGCATCCGGCAGCCCCAGCGAATTCCGCAGCTCCGCGAGGTCGGCGGACAGCTCTTCACCATCGTCCGCCGTCGCAGTCGGATTCGGCGGGACCTGCGGGCGGGCCGCGGGAGGACCTGCCGTTCGTCGGCCGGTCTTGGCTCGGCGCGGGCCGCCGTGAGGGGCTTTTGCCTCCTTTGCCGCTTCCGCCGCCTGAGCCGCGTGCAGCAGCTCGATTTGGCGACGCAGGTACATCGCCGTGGCAATACCCGCGAGAAGGTTCAGCGTGCTTACCGCAATGAAAAACAGCCACACCATGAGAGACCTTCTCCCTGCCCAAACGGATGGCTTGCGGCATCCCGGCCTATTTCGCGAATCAGGCCGCACTCCGTGATGATCGATCCATAAAAGGCCTCCGCCCCTGTGCAAATCTAGCTTATTCCGTGATTGGGGACGTAGCTTATTCCGTGTTTGGAGACCGCTGAGAAGTGCGAGTCCCGGCCGGAATGCGAGCCGGTTCGCGAGACGTACGCGCCGACCCTTCCGGTTCGCGAGGCGTACCCGGTCACGGGCCTGCCCGGTCTGTCTCTGAAACGCAGAGGGCGCAGAGGGCGCGGAGAAAGAAGAATTGGCAGCCCTACCTCTGCATTCTCTGCGTTCTTTGCGTTTTCTTTTCATTCCCCAAAGCCGTTCACGGACCTGCCGCCGACCCGTCAACGATTACCGCGAGGCATACGCGCCGATCCTTCCGGTTCGCGAGGCGTACGCGCAGAGCTTTTCCAAAGCGAGTCTAATTTTACTGCCCAGGATGGCCGAAACCGGTTTACTGATCTTACGCAGACTCACAAGACTGCGAATCCCGGTTTTCGCATCTTCTTATCCTGCGCAGTAAAACTAAAGCAAGACGGGCGTCGCCTCGACGGAGGGAACTCCTCACCGCACGGGGGAACCGCCGTATTTTCCGGTCCCGCGCCATTCCGCGGCGGGTTTTTCCCGCGGCGCGATCAGCGAAACAGCTCGTCCCGAAAGATGACCAGCAGGACCCCGCCCGTTAGGGTCATCAGAAAAAGCACCACCAGCAAGGCGAGCGTGAGCGGGTTTCGCCAGGGATCGGAGCGGCGGCGAGAACGAGGGTGGATGAAGCGCGCCGCTTGCCGCTTGCCGGGGCCGAACCGCGCCGTCGTGTCCGCGAAATGCCACGGCTCCGTTTCGTCCTCCAACTCGGCTGTGAAGCGAGCGGCCTCCGGGGCGGGTGGGATCGGGCGGACGCGGAAGTCGCCGGCGCCCCGCGATTCGTCGTCCTCGTCGGCCGCGGGAGACGGAGACCAAGCCTCGGCCACCGGATACGGCAACGACTTGCCCGACGCTCGAAACTCCGTGAACAAACGCTGATCGTACTCCCGTTTGCGGGCGGGATCGAGCAGGCACAAGCCGGCGGCCGCCAGCTCGTTCAGCAATTTCTGGCAGGCGACGGCATAAGGACCCGCCTGAAACCGGCGAACGTGCCCCATCTGCCGATCGGCCGCGTTTTGGATTACCTCCCTGTCCGTTTCGAAGGGAGCGATTCCCAGCAGCCGATAGTGGTCCGGCGGTTGCTCGTCCGGCGGGATGCCCAACCATTTTCGATACGGATCGAAGGACTCGCTCATAGGCCCATTATGCCCTCGCCGCCGGGACTTTTCCTAGCGGTTCGAGGGAAAGGACCGGCAGCGGGCGTTCCGGAATCCGCGGCTTCAATTCCACAGCAGCCCGGCGTAGCCGACCACCTGCCGCGTGTCGCCCGATACGTCCGCGCTGGTGGCGTAGCCCACCTGCTCGCAGCGATTCAGTTTTCCCAGTCGCCGCAGGGTCTCCATGACCAGCACGGTGGGGCGGTAGCCGCACATCTTGATGCCGCGCCGGCGGACCGTGTCCCACAATTGCCGCGAGTCCAGATTGCGAATGGCCGCCAGGGCTTCGGCGTCCAATTGGCGGGTGGCGGCGTCGTCCGAGTAATGATGCATGTCCGTGGATACGACCAGGAGCGGCAACTCGGGGAGGGACTCCAAGAGCTTGGCCAAGGCGTCGGCCGCCCGGCACAGCATGTCGTAGTCGCCTTCGTGCATCACAAGCCCCACCACTTGGGAGGCGGGCGCGAGCCGCGCCAGGATGGGGAGCTGGACCTCGATGCAGTGCTCGGCCGCGTGGGCCGCGGCGTCGGCTTCAAAAGGC